>CAZUUP010000010.1:0-27373 GCA_964623105.1 uncultured Akkermansia sp. | reverse complement strand
GCTGTTGAACGAACTGCTCTCGCCGAATCACTTCAACTCCTCGCAAGCCACGCGCGTGCTCGTCGAAAAAGGCGCGACCGCCGTCGCGCCCGAACTGAAAACCTGGACTGCGAATCTCAAGGACGAGAAGCACCTCCTCGCCGCACTGTGGATTCATCAGGCGCTCAACCAACCCGCGCCCGAACTCCTCGACCGCCTGTTGACCGCTCAGGACGCCCGCATTCGCGCTGCAGCCGTCCGCGTCTTGAGCTTCTCCGCCGCACTCCCCGCCGCGCCCGTCCGCATTGCCGATGCGAACGGAACGGTCAGCACCTACCTCAAGGACGGAGGCGCGACTTTCTCCGACAGCGAAACGCTGGCCCGGCTCGCGAAGGCCGTCACCGACCCGCACCCGCGCGTGCGCGTCGAGGCGGTGCGGGCTCTGGCCAAGATTCCGACCGCGCGCTCAGTTGAACTGATGCTCTCGGCGGTAGATACCATCGGCACGGACAACTTCCTCGACTACGCGCTGTGGCTGTCAGTGAACGACCTGGCGCAGCCGTTTCTCGCCGCGCTGGAATCCGGTGCATGGGTGCCGAATACCCCGGCGAAACAGAAGCAGGTGGAGTTTGCGCTGCGCGCGCTTGATCCCGCGCTCGGAGCAGCAAGCGTTGCACGACTGCTCGCCACCAAACCGCTCACGCGCGACGGCTCCGGTGCCTGGATCGAACTCATCGGCACCGCGGGCGGCCCGACCGAGGTCAACCGCCTTTGGGAGCAGACCGTCACCGGCGGCTTCGATGACGCCGCGACCGCGCGCGCGCTGACCGCCCTCACGCAAGCCGCGCGACTGCGGCAGGTCAAACCGGCGGGCGATGGTTCGCGCGCCGTGGCTCTGCTCGAACACAAGAACGTCGCCGTGCGCCGTGAAACCGTCGCGTTCCTCGGCGCCATGAAGAATCCCGGCGCGAGTTTTGCCAAAATGGTGTCCCTCGCGGGAGCTGCCGATGCCGCGCCCGAAGTCCGCACCGCGCTTTTCGCCGCCTTCCGCGAACTTGGCGCGATTCCGCCCGTGCTCGGCGCATTGCAACCGCTCGCCGCCAAGACTTCACCCCCGCCCGTGCGCAGCGCCGCCGCCACCACGCTCGCCTCGTTGCAGCCCGCGAAATTCGCCAGCCTCGCCATGGAGGTGCTCGCCGAAACCCGGAGCGACGCCGAAGCCCTCGACCTCTGGCGTTCACTCCTCACGACGAAGGGCATGGCAAAGCAACTCGCGCCCTACGTCGGCACAGCCAAGCTTCCGCCCGCCATCGCGCTGGCCGGCCTGCGCGCCGCCCGCGAAGGCGGCCAACCCGAACCCACTCTCATCGCCGCACTCAACAAACAGTCGAACGTCGCTCTCAGCCCCGAAAAGCTCACTCCCGAGCGTCTCAAGGCAATCGCGGACAATGCCCTGAAAACCGGCGACGCCGCGCGCGGCGAACGCATCTACCGCCGCGCCGAACTCGGCTGCGTGCTCTGCCACAGCATCGGTGGCGTGGGCGGCAAAGTCGGTCCCGACATGACCAGCCTTGGCGCAAGCGCCCCCGCGGATTACCTTGTCGAATCCGTGCTTGTGCCCAACGCGAAGATCAAAGAGGGCTTCCACTCGATCATCGTCGAGACCAAGGATGACCTCGAATTCAGCGGCATCCTCGTGCGCGAGAGCGGCCAGGAACTCATCCTCCGCAACGCGCAAAACCAGGAGGTCTCCGTCGCGAAGAACAACCTCCGCAAACGCTCCAACGGCCTCTCGCTCATGCCTGCCGGACTTGTGGACACCCTGAGCGAGGCCGAGCATCTCGATCTCTTCCGTTTCCTCACTGAACTCGGCAAAGCGGGCAATTACGATGCCAGCAAAGGCGGCGTGGCGCGCGTCTGGCAGGTGCTGCCGGGAACCAGCTACATCGAACAGGATGGCTTCGAGCGGGTGATCAAGGGCGAGGTGAAGCAGGGTTGGAAACCGCTCCTCGCCCGCGTCAGCGGCGGTCTCGCCGCCGAGGACATCGCCGAGATCGGCGCCGCCCAGGCTCAGCGCCTCGTCACCTTCTACGCCAGCGCCCAATTCACCGTGGCGAAGGCGGGTCCGGTAACCTTCGAACTCGAGGGCGTGACCAAGCCCGAAGTCTGGATCGACGGCGAAAAGGCGCGTGGTCTCGGCGCATCCGGCCCGAAGTCCGCCCTGAACGCGATGCTCAAGCCCGGCCCCCACACCATCGTGCTGCGCCTCGACGCGCGGCAGTTGCCCGAGCAATTCAAGCTCCGCTGCGGCGACGTGGTCTGGGCGCAAAACTGACGGTTGGGAGCTGAACAAATCGAGCATCCATGCGAGCCGGGCGATTCATGGTGGCGGCATTGATAACGTGGTCGTCCGCGGTCGCAATCTTCGCCGCGGAATCGCCGCCACCGCTCGCGACGTTTGATCTCACCGCCCCCGACTTCAATCCCCCGGACTGTCCCGCTTGGGCCAAACAGACCCTGCCCGCCTGGCTCACCCCATACGTCGGCAAGAACGGCCTGCCGGCCCAGTGGCGGCCGCGAAACATGCTCGGCTCCAGCGTGCGTGGAATCGATCGCTACCAGGCCAATCAGTTCGTCTATTACCGCGCCGAGACGGCTGCGTATCTCGACAAGGAGTACACGCCGCTCGTGGTGAATTACAAAATCGGAACCTTCCCGGGCTACGAGAAGCTGGCGGCTCAATACGCGACGAGCACGCAATCAGCCACGACCCGAGCGGTGGCGCTGCTGCTGGCAATGCCCAAGTTTTTCCGGCATCCGACCATGCCGCCGCTGGGCGCTCCCGCCCGCGCGGATCGCAATCTGGACGATGAGCCCTTGCTTGCCAGCGGCAGCGGCTGGTGCAACGAGCAGGCGCGCGTGTTCATCCGCCTTTGTCAGGTCAGCGGCATCCCGGCGCGGATGGTGCATCTCTTCGGCCAGAACCACACGGTCGCCGAGTTTTTCGCCGATGGCCGCTGGGCTTTGGCGGATACGAGCAATTTCTTCGTCGTTCCCGACCCGGCTGCGGCCAGCGGGTCCGGCCTGCGCCTGCTGTCGGCGGCGCAATGCCACGACCGCGGCCCCGGTCAGCGCGCCTACGCGGAGGCCCGCCAACGCCGCGGCAAAGAAATGCTGGCAATGACCGACGCGGAACTCGGTTTCAAGACCCCGGCTCAAGCGACCAAGTGGCGCGAGGCCGAAGCCCGCCTCTCCGTGGACGAACTCGCGCAACGCGAAATCGGTTTCGGAGTCATGAATGTCCCCCTGCCCCGCTGACAATCGATTGCTGCCAGCCGGGCCCCGCGCCCGTCATTCAGCAACCGGCTGACGAAACACCGAAGTCGCGACCTTCAGGGCGATGGTGTAGATCATCAGCCCCAGCGCCCAGATTCCCGCTGTCACCTTCCATTCCACCGCGCTGGGCGCATACTCGACGATCTCGTGCAACGTGGATGGAATAAACCCCGGAATCACCAGGCCCATGCCCTTCTCGATCCAGATGCCCGCGAAACACAGCACGCAAGCGATGTTCAACCAGGCGCGTCGCTCGTCAATCTTGGGCGACCACAGCAACACCGCAGCGATCACCGTCATCGCCACGGAACTCCAAATCCACGGCACCAGCTCGTTATAGCCATGGAGGCCAAAGTACAAATACCGCGCCGCCGAGGTGTGCGATCCACCGGTGTAGAACTCCACGAACACCTCCGAGATGACCATCAGCAGGTTCACCAAAATTGTGACTCGCATGATGTTGCGCAGGGTGCGAATCGGACCATCGCCAAATGACGTGCGGGTCACCCGCCGGATGATCTGGATTGCCAGGATCAGAAACGCCGGACCGCTCACGAAGGCGCTGGCCAGAAACCGCGGCGCCAACAGCGACGTGTTCCAGAACGGGCGCCCGCCCAGCCCGCAATAGAGAAAAGCCGTGACCGTGTGAATCGAGATGGCCCAGATGATCGAGATGAACACGAACGGCACGTACCATTTGGGGTCCGGTTTGGCCCCGCGAAAGCGCTGGTATAGCAGGTAGCCGCAGATGTGGAGATTGAGCACCAGATAGCCGTTGAGCACGATCACGTCCCACGTGAGCATCGAGAGCGGGAAGTGAAATTTGCCCAACCCCGGAATCAGGTGCCAGAAACGGTCCGGCCGGCCAAGGTCCGCCATCACAAAAAACAACGCCATCACAATGGCCGCGATGGCGAGCAGCTCACCAATGATCACGATGTCGTGCATTTCGTGGTCGTGATAAACGTACGCCGGGATCACCATCATCACCCCGCCCGCCGCCAGGCCGACGAGAAAGGTGAAATTGGCGATGTACAATCCCCACGAGACGTGGTCGCTCATGTTCGTGTGCCACATGCCGTCCCGCACCTGCACCGCCCATGCGTTGGCACCCACGAGGAAGACCGCTGTCAGAAGGATCATCCAGACGTAGAACAACCAGTTCCCGTCGAACGCCTCCCACAAGATTCGCACGATGAAACGCGGATACTGGCGCCAGAAGGAGTCGCTCGCGGCGCTGCGGACAGATGAAGGAGAATCAGGCATCGAAGAAGTAAAAGAATTGCGGCTTCGTCCCCAGTTCCTCCTTGAGCACGAATACCCGCTTGTTTTCCAGCACCCACCGGATTTCGCTCTTGGGATCCAGCAGGTTGCCAAAGACCCGGGCGCCAGTGGGGCACGCCTCCAGGCACGCCGGCAACCGCCCCGCCCGGGTGCGGTGCAGGCAGAAGGTGCATTTCTCCATCACCCCCTGCGGCCGGATGCGGTTGCTCAGGTAGGACTGCACCGGGTTGATTTCCGCCGCGGAAATCTGCGGCTTCGTCCAATTGAAGCGCCGTGCATGATAGGGGCAGGCGGCCTCGCAATAGCGGCAGCCGATGCACCAGTTGTAATCCACCACTACAATGCCGTCCGGTTCCTTCCAAGTCGCTTCGACCGGGCAGACATCCACGCACGGCGGGTGATCGCACTGCTGGCACTGCACCGGCATGTAGAACTTGTCAGGCTGCGGCACCGGATGGTCGTAATGCGCGTTGCCCTTCTCGAGGTCGATCGATCCCTTCTGCATTTCCAGCACGCGAATGTACGAATTATTCGAGAGCCGGTCGTGGTTGTTCTCGTGATGACAGGCCTCCGAGCATTTTCGGCAACCGATGCACACCGAAAGATTCAGTGCGTACCCGAACTTCACCCCGGGCTGCGCCTTGATGTCCGTGATGGTGACGTCCGCCCCGTAGTTCGCCTTGGTCTCCTTCTCCAACCGTCCGAGCACAATTTGCAAATCAACCGGTGACAGTTCGCGATAATGTTTTTGCAGGAAGTCATCCACGGACTGGTTGGCCGCCCATTCGGTCAGCGGCGCAATGGCCTTCGCATACGCGGCGAGTCCCAAGGTGGCGCGGATGCCGCGCAAGGCGTCACGGCGGGTGAATCCTCCGCTGGCGGCGGGCTCTGGTGTGGCGGACGGTTTCATGAAAACGGTTCAGTGACGTTCGAGGGCCTTGTTTGGTTTGACGGATATCCGGTCGCGCGGGGGAAACACCGGCAGGGCCAGCGGATACTTCGGCGAATGCGGATCGTGACAGTTGAGACAGTGATTGCGCGTTCGTGGACCACGCGTCAGATCCCAGTGCCCCGTCATGCCTCCGTGCAGACCGTGCTGGTAATCGCGGAGCTTGAGCCCGTGGCACTGGCCGCACAGCGTCATGACTTCCGCCGCCGCCACCGGTTGCCCGTCCGCGAGGCGGAAGGATTCGTAATTGCCGGGATTGTGGCATGACAGGCACGTGAGTTCGCCGTGCGCATAGTTGAGTCCCTGGTGAAACTGCTTCAAATCCGCCGCCCGCCGCGTCAACGCGTTGGGCCTGGTGGTCGCATGGCACGCCGCGCAACCGACGGTCATCGCCTGCCCTTGGGCGTTGGTCAGCCCGGTGTTCACCCCCAACGGCCGGGGCGCGCGATGAATCATCACCGGGTGATTCGTCGTTTCCTGAGTCGGGGCCGCGACCGCCGGGTCGGCGGCACGCCCAAACCACCCGGTTGCTACCAGCCAGCTGCCGGCCGCCACCAGAACCAAAATACTTGTTACGCTGTGCTTCACCTGGGTTGATCCAGCCCCAAACCTGCCGCCCGGTTCAAGCCGGTTTCTTTGGCTCGCTTCTCTGCGCCCGCTCCGTCAACCGGCTGTTCAAACCTTCAGCCTACCCGCAAACTCCTCCGCGGCATTGACATGGATCAAGGCGCACGTCATGGAAACGCGCGACGTTGATGGCCTGACAAGCGGCGGCGGTCGGCGCAATTTGAACGGCCGCCCGCTTCTTGCTCCAAATGCTGCGCCGGTCAAAAAAATGCCTGTTAGCGGTCTCATCCTAAGTCTGGCGGCCGATCCCGCGCTCGCGGAATCGGCCCTGGCGACCATTGCCACGCGCTCCGAGTTTGTCCTTGGCGAGCGCGCCGGCCGGCAGGTTCCCGCTGCTGCCGACGCCCGCGACGATGCTCACGCCCGGGACTTGCACGACTGGTTGATGGCACTGCCCGGCATTGAGTTTGTCGATGTGGTTTATGTGAATTTTTCGGGCGATGACGATGGACCTGCCCCCGCGGAGGCCGGCACGGATTGCCGCACAGCTTCCGCCGCCGTTGTGCCCACCGTCGCGCATGCTGGCCCGCCCCGCTGACTTATGGACCGTCGTGAATTCCTCAAATACTCCGCTCTCGCTGCCGCCACCGCCACGTTTGATCACCGCACGTCCGGTGCGGTCGCCGCGCCGCCCGCCCCTTCCCCGGACGGAATTGCGTGGGACAAAGCCCCCTGCCGTTTCTGCGGCACCGGCTGTCACGTACGCGTGGGCGTGAAGGACGGCAAGGTCGTTGCCATTCAGGGCGATCAACTGGCCGAGGTGAACAAAGGACTGCTCTGCGTAAAGGGTTACCACGTCGGCCTGGCGCTCTATGGCCGGGACCGCCTCACCCAACCCCTGCTCCGCCAAAACGGCAAACTTGAACCCGTAACTTGGGAGCGGGCGCTGGATGAAATTGCCCGCCGCATCCAGGCGGCTCCGGACAAATTCGCCATCTACGGTTCCGGCCAATGGACGATTCCCGAAGGCTATGCGGCGACCAAGTTGATGCGCGCCGGCCTGTCCAACAACCACCTCGAACCCAACGCCCGCCTGTGCATGGCCAGCGCGGTCACGGGCTTCCTTTCCGTGTACGGCGTTGATGAACCGGCCGGCTGCTACGATGACCTCGACCAGTGCGACGTGCTCATCCTGTGGGGCAACAACATGGCCGAGATGCATCCGGTGCTGTTCTCGCGCGTCCTGGACCGCCGCTCCCGTGGCGAGAAGGTGACGATCATCGACTTCGGCACCCGCCGGACTCGCAGCAGTGATTTCGCCACCGAATACCTCGAATTCCGTCCCCACAGCGATCTTGCCATCATCAACGGCATCGCCCATCTGCTTCTCAAAAACAAAACGTTTGACCAGCGGTTCATCGACCAGCACTGCAGTTTTCGCCAGGACACCCCGGAAGCCTCGCTCTTGGGCCGGCCCATGACCTTCGCGGAATACGAGGCCGCCCTTGCACCCTACACGCCCGAGTACGTCGAAAAGATCTCGGGCGTGCCGGCCGCAAAAATTCGCTGGCTGGCCGAGTTGTTCGGTCGCCGCGACCTCAAGATCACCAGCACCTGGTGCATGGGATTCAATCAGCACAGCCGCGGCACCAACATCAACCGCCTCTGCCACGGCCTGCACTTGCTCAGCGGTCATTTTGGCCGGCCTGGTGATGCCCCGACGTCGCTCACCGGCCAGCCCAGCGCCTGCGGTACCGCTCGCGAAGTCGGCACGCTTTGCCACCTTCTCCCGGGCGGACGCCTGATCGCCAACTCCGACCATCGCCGCGAAACCGAGGAACTCTGGAATCTGCCTCCGGGCCGCATCAACCCGAAGATTGGCTACCACACCACGCTCATGTGGGAGAAATTCTGCACCCCCACCGCGCAGGGCGGTGACATTCAGACGCTCTGGGTACAGGTCACCAACCCCGGCCAGACCCTTCCCAACCTGCACAAGCTCTTCAAAGCCAAACAGGGGCTCGCCGACAAATTCCTCATTGTCTCTGACGTCTATCCCACGCCCACCACGGATTTGGCGGATCTCGTGCTGCCGTCCGCCATGTGGGTCGAAAAAAACGGCATGTATGGCAACTCCGAGCGCCGAACCCAGCAGTGGTTCAAGATGGTTCCGCCTCCCGGCCAGGCGCGGGATGACTGCTGGCAGCTGATCGCCGTGGCCCGGAAACTTCATGACCTCGGTCTGCCCGGTTTGAAAGACAAGGACGGCCGGTTCATCTTATCTGTGAAGGACAGCGCCGGAAAGGAAGTGCCCGTCTGGGACTGGGCGCACTACTACGACGTCAATGTGGATCGCGCGCTGTTCGAGGAATACCGCCGCTTCACCACCCTCAAGCACAAGAACCTCGCGCCCTACGACGAATACGTAAAAGCCCGCGGCCTGCGTTGGCCGGTCGTCCAGCAGACCGATGGCGCCTGGCGCGAAACCCGGTTCCGCTTCTCCGAGTTCGACGATTCGTTTGTCAAGAAAGGCACGGGCATCCAGTTCTACCACTCCGTGACCAAGGACGACCGCGCCCTCATCTGGTTTGCGCCGTGGGAAAAAGCGGCCGAGGAGCCGGACGCCACCTACCCATTCTGGCTCTGCACCGGCCGCGTCCTCGAACACTGGCACAGCGGCAGCATGACCCTGCGCATTCCGCAACTCCACGGTGCCATGCCCCACGCCTACGTTGAAATGCACCCCGCCGACGCCGCCGAACGAGCCATTCAAAACGGCGAAACCGTCCTCATCAAGACCCGCCGCGGCGAACTCAAGCTCCCGGTCTGGATCAGCGGCCGCGGTCATCCCCCGCGCGGCTCCCTGTTCGTGCCGTTCTTCGATCCGCGACTCCTGATCAACGACGTGACACTCGGCGACATTGATCCGATTTCCAAGGAACCCGACTACAAGAAGTGCGCCGCCACCGTGCTCCGTGTGCCGGCGGCAGCCAAATCGACCGCCAGCCTGTGACCCTTATGGCGAGCTTCAGCACCGGCCACCTCTTCCCGTGAACGCGCCGCCTCGCAATCCCCAGCCCAAGATTCCGCTGGTCAAAGTCTTGGCCGCTATCGTCGTCACCGCAGCCGTCAGTGGGTATTTCATGGGCCTGCAGCAGACCGGTTCCCGCATCAGCCTCACCCGGCCGGTTGCCAGCCGGCAGATCGCGATCCCCCACCCCGCTTCGCCACCAGCCAAGGACGTGCCCGTGATCGTGAGCTACCGCGAAGTGAACCGCCAGAAATCCGGACCGAACGCCGGTTTTCAAAACGATCTTCGGCAGTTCGTTTCCCCGCCCGCCCGCCCCGTTCTCACCAACGCCACTCCCGCCCAGCGCGCCGCCGCCCTCTCCGAGCGCAGCGCCCGCCGCGCCTACGATGGCGCCCCGCCCGTAGTCCCGCACCCGATCGTTCAGGATTCCTCTGTTGCATGTCTCGCCTGTCACGGGCCGGGTTTGGCCGTCAAGGACCGGGTCGCCTCGAAACCCAGCCATGCCCATTTTGCCAATTGCACCCAATGCCACGTCGCCAACTCAGGCCCTCCCGTCAGTCCGGCGGACGCCGCAGTCGCCGCGCCGCTGACCGGCAATGATTTCGTAGGGGTCGCGGCACCCGCCCATGGCCAACGCGCCTGGCCGGGGGCGCCGCCGACCATTCCGCACCCGACCCATCTGCGTAGCGATTGCCTCAGTTGTCACGGTCCCACCGGCCTGTTCGGATTGCGAACGCCCCACGCCGACCGCCAGTCCTGCACCCAGTGCCACGTGCCCGACGCCGAACTGGACCAACGCCGGTTCCGCGCCATGCTGCCGCTCCGTCCGTCCGCTGGCGAAAACTCAGTTCTGCAAACTGTGCTCGCATCCGGCGGTCCGTCCCGGGTACCCTGAAAGCTCCATGAGTTCCGGATATTCCCGCCGCGGCCTGTTTTCGCTGTTCACCCGTGGAGCGCGCGCACAACTCGGCAGCATAAATCAGAAACCCGCCGCCGCCGCCCCGCTGCCGCCGCCCGCCAAACCGGCCGTCGCCGTCCCTCATCCGGACCGCATGGCCATCATTCAAGGACGCCACTGCCTGGCCCTCACCTCCTTTTGTGCGATTTGCGTCGAGCGCTGCCCGGTTCCCGGCGCCATGAAACGCGACCACGGCATGCCCATGGTTGTCGCTGATGTCTGCACCGGGTGCGGGATCTGTCACGACGTCTGCCCCGCCCCTACCAACGCCGTCCTTCTTCTGCCTCGCCGCCGTCCTGCCGCCCGTCCTCCTGCTTCCCCTCCCTAGCCGCCGGAACCGTCGCGTCCAGCGCGCCTGCCTCGCTCGTGCGAATCCGCTTCTCTCCGTCGGCCCCGCCACACCAACGTTCTCCCCACCCTGTATTATGGCTGATCATCCCGTCCCTCCCGCTCCGGAATCCAGCGAGCCGCTCAAGCTCCCAGAGTTGAATCAGGCGCTCCTCGACTGGCCCGGAGTCGAGCAACTTCTCCGCGACATCGAGCTTTGCACCCAAATAACCGAAATCATTCCCAAACTTGTGCCGCAAGGATATGTGCCCGAAACCAGCGCCCTTACACTCTCCCAGGCCCGCGAGTTGCTCGCCCGGCGCACCGTTCGCGGCCTGCAGATACGCTATCGCCACGAAGGCGCCGACTGGTGGGATACCTTGCTGGTGATCGGCGACAAATACCGTCTGGTCCGCATCCGCCACGAATTCCCCCGGAACTGACCCTCGGCGCGGCAATTCAATAAACCCCGGGCAACACGCACTCGATCTTCGGAGTCCCTTTCGAAAGCCGCCCGCCCGCTGGAAACCGGACTCTGAGTTCCACGTCTGCGCAGCCGGCCCGACGCACGAGCGCGTTGATGATTCGGAAAACAAGGCACCGACCCTGCCCTCCCGGTTCTCAGAGCGCGCGATGAATCAGGCTGAGTGTCTGGATCGCATACGCCGTGACCAGAGCAGGATCCTTCTCCCACCAACGGGCGTTTTCATTGCTCCACGAACCGTCCTTTTGCTGGAGGTTGAGAAGCTTCATTGCCACTTCGTGACGCCAGTTGACCTTGCGGCCATCCTTGGTTTCCAGCGTGTTGACGTGGCTGGCCGTGAGCGCCTTGGTCATGAGTTCGTAATAGTAGTACAGACCCTGCAAGCCCATGCCCGGGTTTTCATCCAGCGTGTAGTTGTTCCGCAGCCATTCGAGCACGGCCGTGACTCGCGGATCCGTCGGCTTGAGATCGGCGTAAATATAACTGAGCAACCCCGCATAGCTCATGCTGCCGTAGGAACGCAGGGCCGTTCGGCCGTTGGGCAGTGTGACCTCCCCCGCCTTGCTGGCACCGGGATCATACACGAACCCGCCCCGGTTCTGCGGATCGCTTGAGGCCCACGGTTGCTTGTTGGTCCCGGGAAGGTTCTGGCATTGCTGGAGAAAATGGATGGCTGCCGCCCAATTGAAATCCTGACTTTCCGCGGCGGCAGTGTCTTTGATCAGGTGCCGGGTCTGATGAAGCGCTTCCAGCGCGACCAGCGTGTTGGAAAGATCGGAGTTCTTGGTTTTGTCGCCGTAGCCCACCCCCCCATCGAATGGATTGTCCAGTACGCCTTTGGTGTCAAAATCCGCTTGCTGTCGCACGACGAACGCGCGGGCCCGTCGCAGGACCGGCTCGTACTCACCCTGATTGGCCGCCACCAGGGCGCTCATCGCCAGCGACGTATTGTAGTTGAATAAGCCCTTGGCGTAGATGCCGCCGTCCGGTTGAACGTTTTTCAGGATGAAGGCATAACCCCGCTTCACCCACACTGGATCGGCTCCGCCCGGGCGGCCGGGATTCGACCGGTATGCCGTCAGCGCCAGCGCGGTGACCGCCGGATGGTCGGCAGTGGACCAAAATCCCCCGGCATCCTGGTTCTTTTCCAGCCAGCTCACTCCTCGATCGATTGCGCGCTGGATCTCATGCTGAAATGACACATCTGTCCGTCGCACTGGAATCGCCGCACTCAACGGCGCATCCGCTGCGCTCAAACCTTGCCACGATGCCGCACTGACAACCGTCAGGACGGCGACCCACTGGAGGCGGGAGAAAGCTTTCATACCATTCATATTGCGCTCGCGGCCGATCGACGGTCTCTACGGGCCGGTATCGCAGTCGTTTCGACGACTGCCTTGGAGATTAGTTCATGGGGTGACCGGCGCCCGCTGCACCGGCGGGACGGAAATGATCACATTCATGCCCGTGTCGAGCGGCGGAACGCGATCGCTCGCGACCTTCCAATTGTCCTCGTCGTCCCGCCGCGGACGTGGATTGTTAAAAATGGCGCTCAAATCCGTGATCACAGCGATGATGGACCCCTCCTGTTGGGCCAGAAATGCACCTTGAAACATCACTGAACCCGTGAAAACAAATGGTCCACGCTTCATTGCGGCACCCGCTTTCGCGTCCCAGACCAAATCCTCCAATCCGCAACGATTGGTCATGCCTTTGGTCGTCCATTCAACCTCGATGGATACGGATTCGCCAACCAGCGGCAACTTGCTGGCAAGCCGGATCTGCTCCGCAGACAGTTGCCCGCCGGCGGGCGCATTGGTTCGTGGGGCCTTGGTTGACCCCGAGGCACCCAGCAAGATCATGGCCGTTTGGATATGGAACGGCTCGGCTTCGGTCTTCAACAAACTCTCGTGGGTCTTGCCGACGGTACTCACCAGCAAATATTCCACGATCCCCTCGGCCATGTTGAGTTGCGCCGGAAAACTCACCGTCCGCTGACGCGGATCGAGCCGGACCTTGCCGATTTGCACAGTGCCGTCCGCCCGTCGGCTAAACGGCACGCGATTGGTACCCCCTGTATCGACCGGAGGAGCCGACGGCGCCACCGGCGGTTCAGCGGCCAGAACCACCGCGGCCAAAGCTGCGCCCACGGCGGCGAGTTGCCCCAGGCGAACGGCGCGGGCGATCAGGCGAAGACTGCGTGCGGAAAGTATTTTCATGACGGGCGTTGCAGACGTGACGCTAGGCCAAACCGGCTCCGTTTCCAAATGCCAATTCACTCCGCGCGCGGTCCGCATGACAAGATTTCATTGCTGCATTCCGGAAATCCCCAAAATTCAACTTGGTTTTGCCCTTCTGTCCCCCTAGCGTCCCGCTGCCTCGGAAAAGGCACCACGGAGTAACCGTACAGTGAAAGCGAAACATGGCTATGAAAGGCAAAGTGATATCGGCCCAGGAAGTATCGGAGATCGTCATCGGGTTGAACCGGATGGCCCGGAATCTCTGGTGGACTTGGAATCAGGATGCGCAGGAGTTGTTCCAGGAACTCTCTCCCCGCGGCTGGCAGAACCTCTACCACAATGCCGTCGCGGTCCTGCACGAGGTGTCCGAATACGAGTTGCGGACCCGTCTCCAAGATCATGAGTTCGCCGCCCACGCCCGCCGGGTGTTGCACAATTTTAATTCCTACATGTCCGAAAAGGACACCTGGGGCCGGCAGCACGCGCCGGAACTGCACCGCAATCCGGTCGCCTATTTCAGCGCCGAATTCGGTTTCCACGAAACCCTCCCCATAGCCGCCGGCGGTCTCGGCATGTTGGCCGGCGATCACGCCAAATCGGCCAGCGACCTCGACATCGGCTTCGTCGGCATCAGCCTTTTCTACCGCGAGGGTTACTTCCAGCAGGCGATCAACCAGGACAACTGGCAGACCGAGTACTACACCCTCCTAAACCCGCGCAACCTGCCCATCGAGCCCGTCCTCAATGCCGCGGGCGAACCCGTCATCTGCTCCGTCCGGATCGCCATGAGCCAGGTCTCCTTCAAGGCCTGGCGCGTCAACGTGGGTCGCAACCCGGTCTTCTTGCTGGACACCAACCTGCCGGACAACGAATCCCACTTCCGCGATCTCACGCTCCGCGTGTACGGCGGCGACAGCACCACCCGCATCATGCAGGAGATACTCCTGGGCGTTGGTGGCGTCCGGATGCTCCGCGCCCTCGGCTATCAACCCTCGACTTTCCACATGAACGAGGGCCACGCCGCGTTCCTCACCGTGGAACTCGTCCGCGAAAAGATGGCCCGGCTCATGTCGCTCGAACAGGCCGTCGAGGCCACCCGCAAGGAGTGCATCTTCACCACCCACACGCCCGTCGAGGCCGGCCACGACCGCTTCAGCAGCGAGTTGATGAGCTACGCCGCCCAAAAGTTCTCAACCCAGCTCAAGCTCACCCACCAGCAGATGATGGCCTTCGGCCGGGTCAACCCGGCCGATGAAAACGAGCCGTTCTGCATGACCGTCCTCGCGCTCAAGCTCTCCCGCGCCGCCAACGGCGTCAGCGAACTGCATGGCGAGGTCAGCCGCGAGATGTGGCAGTGCCTTTATTCCGGACACAAGGTCGCCGACGTCCCCATCGGCCACATCACCAACGGCATCCATCTCATGGGCTGGATGAAAGGCCCCGTCCGCCGCTTCTGGCGCCGCAAACTCGCCGCCACCATCTACTCCAAGGGCGAGGGCGAGGGGCTCGGCGCCAACTGGGCGCACGACCCCAGCGTTCCCTTCGAGAAGGAGATCAACTCGCCCGAATTCTGGAAACGGATGGAAGACCCCAATTTCATCACCGACGAGGAACTCTGGGCATTCCGGTACCGCCTCCGCCGCGAACTCCTCGAATTCTCCCGCCGCCGCCTGCTGCTCCAGGGCCAGCGCCTCACCCAGGGCGATTTCATCGCGTTCGACTCCCTCTTGAATCCCGATGCACTCACCATTGGCTTCGCCCGCCGCTTCGCCACCTACAAACGCGCACCGCTGATCTTCCAGCAGTTCGAGAATATCGTGAAGCTGGTCCACGACAAGCATCGCCCCGTTCAGTTCATCTTTGCCGGCAAGGCGCATCCGCGCGACGACGAAGGCAAGCGTTTCATCCAGCACATCATCCACCTGAGCAAACACAGCGAACTCAAGGGCCATCTGGTCTTCATCGAAAACTACGATGTCCACGTCGCCCGGCAGATGGTCTCTGGCTGCGATATATGGCTCAACAACCCCCGCCGCCCGCTTGAAGCGTCCGGCACCAGCGGCATGAAGGCCAGTTGCCACGGCTGCCTCAACATGAGCATTCTCGACGGCTGGTGGCGCGAGGGTTACGACGGCACCAACGGCTTTGCCATCGGTGACGATTCCCACGCCGCCTCGACCGAGATTCAGGACCGCACCGACAGTGAAAACCTGTACAACGTCCTCACCGAACAGGTCATTCCCGAGTTCTTCAATCGCGATGCCGGCGGCATCCCCCGCCAATGGCTCCACCGCATCCGGCGCGCCATGGTCACACTTGTGCCTGAATACAACACCTGGCGCATGGTGCAGGAATATACGAAAAAGTATTATCTCACCAAATAGACCGGCACACTCCGGCCTGACCGTCACCGGGCGCGCGAAGATTCTTCGCCGCCCGTTTTTTATGCCCCGCTGAGCAAGCCATCCCAACCGCCAACCGCCAGACCACGGCCGGGCGGCGGACATCCCGCGCCCGCCCAATTCACCAATACCTTTGCGCGTATCCCCTCGGGCACGCCTCCGCCCCCGTTTCCCTTCCCTGCTCATTGTCACCATATTGTCACCAATCCGTCCCGCGCCCGTCACACCCACACGCCACGTTGCCCGTGTGCGAAACATCAAACGACCGAACGTCATGAAGACATTCACAATCTCCGTGCTCACCCTGGGTCTTCTCCTCCCCGCTGCCGTGCGTGGCGACAACATCACCATCAAAGGCTCCGACACCCTCGTCGTCCTCGCCCAAAAATGGGCCGAAGCCTACATGGCCAGGAATCCGGCCACCAAGATTCAAGTCACCGGTGGCGGCACCGGGACCGGTTTTGCCGCTCTGCAGAACAAAAGCACCGATCTCTGCAACGCCTCTCGCAAGATCAAACTCGGCGAGCAGGCCAACTGCATCAAAGCCTTCGGCCGACGTCCCACCGAATACACGGTTTGCCTCGACGGCCTGTCCGTCTACGTGTCCAGCGAAAACCCGGTGAAGGAACTTACCGTCGCACAAGTGGCCGAAATATTTAGCGGCAAGACCACGAACTGGCGCGCCGTCGGCGGCCCCGATGCCCCTATCACCGTTTACAGTCGCGAAAACAGTTCCGGCACCTACGAGTTCTTCAAGGAGCACGTCCTGAGGGGCAAGGACTTCGCCGCCAGCGCCCAGACCATGCCCGGGACGGCCGCCGTGCTTCAGGCTGTCAGCAAGGACAAATTCGGCATTGGCTATGGCGGTGCCGCCTATGGCGCCGGAGCACGGCACCTAGCGATTCGGAATGACGCGGCCTCGCCAGCCATCGAGCCTACCGAGGAAAATGTCGTGAGCGGCCGCTACCCGATCTGGCGTCATCTATTCGTCTATGTGAACCCGGCCCTCGACAAGGGCGATACCGCCAGGTACCTCGCCTGGATTCGCGGAGAAGAGGGACAGGAAATTGTCAAGGACGTCGGCTATTTCCCCCTCCCCAAGGGCGGAACCCGCTGATACCCGGGCCCACAATTCGACATCACCCGTCACGCAACTCCGCTTGGCCGGGCGTCAACCGACGCCGCTGGCCCGAATCGTGGGCTGCCCCGCGGATCTGACTGGAGCGCGTATCCTCGGCAAAAACGTAACCTGATCGTAACACACGGAACCGTCCGCCTTTCGGTATCCTTTCCGCCGTGACAAACCCGCCTGCCAGCGCCAAACGAACCATCGGCTGGATGGGCATTCACCGCGGCCACAAGGCCCGCCCCGCCGAATGGCTTGCCGAGCGGTTCATTTTCCTCGTCTCGCTCACCGCCATTCTGATGGTCTTCCTCATCTTCGTGTTTGTCGCCCGCGAAGCGCTGCCCATCGTCTTCGGCCAGATGAACAGTGCCGCCGCACGCCCTGCGATTGCCGCCGCCGAGATGGGCAAGCTCAAGCCCGAAGAACTGCGCGACTACCTCGGCCTCACGGCGGCCGAGTTCAAGCGTCTCGACCAGGAGGCCCTCCAGGCCCTCATGGAAGTTCGCGAGGAGGAATCCAAAGGCGCTCCCACCGACAAGGATGCCACGATCAACACCACCAAATGGCGCTACCTTTTCGGACCCCACCAATGGTCCGACAGCCATCCCGACGATCGCTACGTCTGGCAACCCATCGGCCGCATCCACAAATACAACCTTGTTCCCCTCCTCATCGGCAGCCTGAAGACCACCGCCGTCGCCCTGCTTTTCAGCGTCCCACTGGCTCTGGCCGCCGCGCTCTACGTCTCCCAGCTCGCCACCCCAAAGATGCGCGAATGGTTGAAGCCCGCGATCGAACTCCTGGCCGGAATACCCTCCGTGGTGCTCGGTTTCTTCGGGCTGATCGTTCTCGCCAGCTTCCTGCAGAAGCTCTTCGGCTACCAATCCCGCCTGAACGCCTTTGTGGCCGGCATTGCCCTCGGCCTGGCCGTCATCCCCGTGATCTTTTCCATCGCCGAGGACGCCCTCACCAGCGTGCCCCGCAGCTATTCCCAGGCAGCCCTGGCACTCGGGGCCTCCCGTTGGCAGGCCACCTGGCAAATTGTCCTCCCTGCCGCCGCCCCCGGTGTGTTCGCCGCCGTTGTGCTCGGCTTTGGACGGGCGGTCGGTGAAACCATGATCGTGCTGATGGCCAGCGGCAACGCCAGCATCGTCTCCTGGAGCCTCTTCGATTCCACCCGCTCCATCACCGCCACCATCGCCGCGGAACTGGCCGAGGCCGTCTTCGGCGGCCATCACTACCGCATCCTCTTTCTCATCGGGGCCGTGCTCTTCATCGTCACGTTTCTTACCAATCTCGCCGGCGACCTCATCATGCACCAGTTGAAGGGGCGGCTGGAAGGGAGGGCCAAATGACCGATTTCAGCCCGCCCAAACCCCACTTCCGCTCGCGCGGCTTTGACTTCACCTCCTTTGCCTTCACCGGCATCACCGGCCTCGCCACCCTGTTTATCCTGGCCATTCTCGCCATCATCATCGGCAATGTCCTGTGGCACGGCTGGGGCACTTTTTCCTGGCGTTTTATTGCCAGCAGCGCGGACCAGGACATGTTTGACGCCAACAAGGCCGGCATTCTCCCGATGCTCATTGGCACCACGCTGCGGGTTCTGATCATGACGCTGTTCGTCGTTCCGATCGGCGTCATCACCGCCATCTACCTCACCGAATACGCCCACTCCACCGCCCTCGGCACGCGCATCATCCGTGGCGCCGTGAACAACCTCGCCGGTGTCCCTTCCATCGTCTTCGGCCTGTTCGGGCTTGGCTTCTTCATCAGTTTCGTCGGCGGCTCCCTCGACGCCGGCGCCACCGAACCTCATTGGGGAAAGCCCGCCATTCTCTGGGCCTCGCTCACCCTCGCAGTCATGACGCTGCCCCTTGTCATCGTGGCCACCGAGGAATCTCTCCGCGCCATTGCCCCCGGCCTGCGCGAAGCCAGCCTCGCCCTTGGCGCAACCAAGCTCGAAACCATTCTCTACATCGTCCTGCCCGAAGCCCTGCCCGGCATCCTTACCGGTGGCATCCTCGCCGTGGGACGCGCCGGCGGCGAAGTTGCCCCCATTCTCTTCACCGGTGCCGCCTACTACATGCGCGACCTGCCCCGTTCGTTCACCGACCAGTTCATGGACCTCGGCTATCACGTTTTCATTCTCAGCACCCAATCCCCTGACATCGAGAAAACCCGCCCCATCCTCTTCGCCACCGTCCTCGTGCTGCTGCTCCTCACCCTGTCGCTCAACCTCATCGCCGTAATCGTCCGCGCCCGGGTGCGCAAACGAATGCGCGGCGGTAATTGAAAACCATGCCTGCATTGCCACCCGCTGCCCGCCCGCTGATCCCGGTTCGATCCGCCGAGAAATCCGGCGCAGCTCTCATCACCGCCAAGGACGTAAGCCTCCATTACGGCGCCACGCCGGCGCTGAAAAACATTTCCCTCACGCTCGGCGAGCGGCTCGTCACCGCCTTTATCGGCCCTTCCGGTTGTGGCAAATCCACCTTCCTCCGCTGCTTCAACCGCATGAACGACCTCATCGATTCAGTCCGTATCACCGGCCTGATCGAGATCGGTGGCCACAACATCTACAGCCCCGACGTCGATGTCATCGAACTCCGCCGCCGCATCGGCATGGTCTTCCAGCGCTCCAATCCCTTCCCCAAATCCATCTACGACAACATCGCCTACGGACTCAAACTGCACGGCATGAAAACCCGCTCGGATCTCGACGCTGCGGTCGAACAAAGCCTCCGTGCCGCCGCTCTGTGGGATGAAGTCAAAGACCGCCTCCATACCAGCGCCCTCGGGCTCTCCGGCGGCCAGCAACAACGCCTTTGCATCGCACGGGCCATCGCCATCAAGCCCGAAATCCTCCTCATGGACGAACCCGCCAGCGCGCTTGATCCCATCGCCACCTCCAAGATTGAAGAGTTGATCATTGAGCTGAAGCGCGACTTCACCATTGTGATTGTCACCCACAACATGCAGCAGGCCGCCCGCATTTCCGACTACACCGCCTTCTTTTACCTCGGCGAACTCGTCGAATTTGACCTCACTCAGAAGGTTTTCACCAACCCCGGCAACCGGAAGACCGAGGACTACGTCACCGGCCGTTTCGGCTGAGCATCTTTTCCGGATTCCCAACACCCGCCAATCCTCACCTCTCCCCATGACCCTCCAATTCAACGACGAAGTTGTCGCCCTCAAGGAAATGCTACTCACCATGGGCAGCCGCGCTGAAGCCATGCTCGCCAAATCCATCGAAGCCCTCGTGCGCCGGGACGAAAACCTCGCCCGCGAAGCCATCGATGACGACGAGATGCTCGATGAACTGGAGAAATCCGTGGACGAAAAGGCCATCCTCCTCCTTGCCAAGGCCCCGCTCGCCACCGACCTGCGACTGATCGCCGCGGCCATGAAGATCTCCCAAAACCTTGAACGCGTCGGCGACGAAGCCACGTCCATCGCCCGCCGTGCCATCGATCTGAATCAGGAGGTCCAACTCAAACCTTACGTGGACATCCCGCGGATGGCCGCCATCGCCCTCGAGATGCTCAAGGACGCCCTTGATGCCTTCGTCAATCGCAACACCGAAAAAGCCCGCGCCGTCGTGCCCCGGGACAAGGAGGTCGATCAGATTCACAAGCAACTCCAGCGCGAACTGGTCAGCTACATGATCGAAAGCCCTGCCACCATCACCCGTTGCCTCCACCTGATGACCATCTCCAAACGCATCGAGCGCATTGCCGACCACGCCACCAACATCGCCGAGGAAGTCGTTTACATCTACGAGGCCCGCGACATCCGCCACACTTGACGCCCAGGTCCGGCTCCCCTGCCCCATGGGCCGTACACAGCCAGACGCACGCGCCATTGGCGGCAAACCGCAAATCAAGGCTTCGTGATGGTCTCGTCCAGATTCAGCAGCAGACTCGCCACCGTGGTCCACGCCGCCAGTTCCGCCTCGTCCATTCCCGGCCCGCTTTTCGTCCGCCCGGCGCCCAGCAGCTTTTTTGCTGCCTCGGGCCTCTCGCGGAACCGCGCCAACGCCTCCCCGTGCATCCGAACAAGCACTTCGACTTCTCGCAGCTGCGGTTCCCGTGCAAGCACCAGTTGATAGGCCCGCCGGATTGCCGCCCCGACCTCTGCCCCGCCCCGTCCGATCACCCGCTCCGCCAGCAAACGCGCCGCCTCCACGTACGTCGTGTCATTCAACAGGAGCAACGCCTGCAGCGGCGTGCTCGTGCGTGCGCGGCGGGCCACGCATGTCTCCCGATCGGGCGCGTCCAGGGTCGTCATCCCCGGCGGCGGGCAAGTGCGCTTCCAAAAAGTGTACAAGCTGCGTCGATATAGCCCCTCACCTACGTCGTCCACGTAGCTGTACTTCCGCTCCACGCTCACATCCTCCCACAAGCCCGGCGGTTGATACGGCTTCACGCTTGGACCACCTACGCGCGCTGACAACAACCCCGCCACCGCCAGCGCCTGGTCGCGTATCACTTCCCCCGCCAGCCGGAAACGGGGTGCGCGACCCAGCAATCGCCCCTGCGGATCTCGCGCCACCAACTCCGCCGTCGCTGCCGTCGTCTGGCGATACGTCGCCGACGTCACGATAAGGCGCAGCAACCCTTTCATGTCCCAGCCCGTGCGCACCAGCTCCGTCGCCAGCCAATCGAGCAATTCCGGATGACTCGGTCGCGCCCCCTGCGTCCCGAAATCCTCAACCGTCTCGACCAACCCCACGCCAAACACGCCCTCCCACCAGCGATTCACCGCCACCCGCGCTGTCAGCGGATGTCCCGGCTGCGTCATCCATTGTGCCAGCCCAAGCCGGTTGCGCGGTACCCCGGCGGGCAACGGCGGCAGGCTCTCGGGCGGACTCGCCTCCACCGCTTCACCTCGTTGGTCATATTGCCCGCGCCGCAGCACAAACGCTGTTCGTCGCTCCTCCGCCTCCTGCATTACCATCGTCATCGCGACGCCCTCCTCGGTAGCTGTCAAATGCTTGAGCAACCCCTCGCGTTCCACCCTGAGCCGCCGAGACTCCGGATCCACCGTGCCGATATAATACTGCAACAGCCGTTCCCGTTCCGCCGCCGTGCGCTCCGCCGCCGGACGATCGACCACTGCCATCAGTCCGCCTACCGCCTTGCCCTGCGCCAACCCTTCAACCTCCGCCGGCGTCAATACGGTCCGGTAAAACTCCACCTCATCGATCAATCCCTTGAACGGAACCGAAGCGCTGCGTTGCCCGATCCGGAACGGCTGCGTGGTCTTGAGCGACCCCGCCAAGCCATCCCGCTCCACCGTCAGCGCCTGCGCCTTACCGTCCACGTAAATCTTAACGCCGGCCGCCTTCCCCGACCCGTCCACCGTCGCGAAAACATGGTGCCATTCCTTCAGCGACATCGCCGTTTGCGTCATGACCTTCAACGCCCGGTCCGGCCAGCGATTCACCAAATGCACCGCCAGTCTCCCGCTCTCGAAAATCAAATCAAAACCTCGATACGCCGCCTGATCATCGATCTTGGAAATCACCGCCATCGCCCCCGCTTCGCGCGGAAAAATCCACGCGCCAAACGACACCTTGTCGCCCGACTCAAATGCCACCACCTCTCCGGCCTCCACCCGCGTGCGCCCGTCAAACTCCAGCGCGCTCCCCAGTCTCCCCGGCTTCCAACTCGGCGTCCCCAGGATCTTCCCCTTGCGCTGCGGGTCCACGGCGCACCGGACTTCCGCCCCTTGATTTTCATCCAACGCGAACCGCACCGCTGCCCCCGTCCGCGCGAGTCGCGCCCGTTCGTCAGCCGACAACCCCGCCTCCCAACGCGCCACGTCCACGCCCGCCTGCGCCTTGCGCTCCGCCAACCGCGCGTCCGTCGTTGCCAGCGCCACGCGCAACCGCCCCTGCTCCGCCTCCTGCGCCGGCGTCAACGCCGCGACAAACGGAGCCGCCGCCTTCTTGCTGTTGTAGCCGACCACCCGGTCGGGCACCCCGTTGAAAAATGCAAACATCCGGTAATAGTCCCGCTGCGTGAGCGGATCGAACTTGTGGTCGTGACAGCGTGCGCACTGCATCGTCAACCCGAGAAATGCCGTTGCTGTCGTATGCACCCGGTCCGCGACATACTCGACCCTATACTCCTCCTCGATGATCCCGCCTTCCGTCGTGAGCACATGATTCCGGCTGAAGCCCGTCGCCACCTGCTGCTGTCGCGTCGCGCCCGGCAGCAAATCCCCCGCGAGTTGCTCGGTGAGAAAACGGTCGAACGGCAGATTGGAATTGAGCGCATTGATGACCCAGTCCCGCCAGGCCCACATGGTGCGCTCTTCGTCATTGTTGTAGCCGTTGGTGTCGGCGAACCGCGCCGCATCCAACCACGCCCTCGCCCAATGCTCGCCAAACCGCGGCGACGCCAGCAACCGATCCACCACCCGCTCAAATGCGTCCGCCCGCGTATCGGCGATGAAATCGGCGACCTCTTCCGGCTTCGGCGGCAGCCCCGTCAAATCCAGCGACACCCGCCGGATCAAGGCGCTCCGTTCCGCCTCCCGCGACGGCTGCATCTTCTCGCGCTCCAGTCGTGCCAGCACAAACGCATCAATCGCATTCCGCGCCCAACCCGGCGTGATCGTCCGCGGTAAGCCACTCCGGACAGGCGGCACAAATGCCCAGTGCTGCTCCCACGCTGCGCCTTGCGAAATCCATTCCCGTATCAAGCCCACCTGCTTCGCACTCAAAGACTTGTTATGCTTCACCGGCGGCATCAGGTCCTCCGCCTTGGTCGTCGCGATGCGCTGGAACAAGACGCTTGCTTCCGGCTGTCCCGCCACCACCGTGCGCCCGCCGTCGCGCGGCGAAAATAATCCCTCCCGTGTATCCAGGCGCAACTTTCCCTTCCGCGCCGCCTCATCCGGCCCATGGCAATGAAAGCAATGTTCCGCCAGCACCGGCCGGATTTCGCGCCCAAAATCTGCTCCCGTCGCCCAGGGCAGAGGCTGGGATAAGATTACGCACAGTACCGCCAACACGCATTTCACCACGGAGGACATCGGCAGAAAAACTACCTCGTGCCTGCATACCGACGCGAGTCCGGATTCTTGCGGCCAACCCGCTCCGACGCCATGATCCTTCGAGTCGCATCTGCCCGCATTGCATTCCGCTTGGCCGGTCGGCCCTCCCCTTGCAGCTCGCGTCCTCCGTCCAATAATCCTGTTCCCTCCCCAGCGCCTCGGGCTAGACTTCCCGCGCGATGATCGCCCTGATTGATTACGGCTCCGGCAATTTGCGCAGTGTTTGGAAAGCCCTGGTGAACGTCGGCGGGGACGTCCGTATCGTGCAGCACCCCGCCGAGCTTTCCGATGCCGCCGCCGTCGTGCTCCCCGGTGTCGGCGCGTTCGATGACTGTCTCAACGCCCTCCAACGCCAGGAACTGCTCGGCTCGGTCCGCGACTTCATCCGCACCGGAAAACCCTTCCTCGGGATTTGCGTCGGCTATCAGGCCCTGTTCGAAAATAGCGAGGAATTCAATTCCTGCGCCGCCGGCCTGGCCGTGTTCCCCGGCAAGGTCGTCCGCTTCTCCAACAGTTCCGGTGTAAAAATCCCCCAGATCGGCTGGAACCAGCTCGAAATCGTCCGCCCTGACTGTCCCCTCTATCGTGGCATCGCCAGTGGCAGCTACGTTTACTTCGTCCACAGCTACTACCCGCAACCCGCCGATCCCGCGATCATCGCCACCCGCACCGTTTACGGCGATTCCTTCGCGTCTTCCGTCTGGCGCGACAACGTCTTCGCCACCCAGTTCCATCCCGAAAAAAGCCAGCAAGTCGGCCTCCGCCTCCTGAAAAACTTTGTCGAATTGACCGCGCGGCCAAAGTGACGTCCCGGCGCGCGGGCGTCCCCGCCCGATGGCAACCTTGGCCCGCCAATTGCACCCCAACTTCCGTCCCCCGTCCGGCCACAGCCTCCGCCCTACGCAAACGCCCGTGCTGCCGGTTCGCCCATGTCCGTGATCGGCACCGGCCGGTCCCCGTCATACAGCACCCGCTCCGGATTGATCCCCAGTGCGCAATGAATCGTCGCATGCGCATCCGGCACCGACATCGGCTCGCGCACCGGCAGTTTGCCCAGTTCATCCGTTTCGCCAATCGCCCGCCCGAGCTTCAACCCACCCCCCGCCAGCGCGATGGTGAACGCCTTCGCCCAATGCCCGCGTCCGCCGCCGCCATCAAACTCCGGCGGACGCCCAAACTCGCTCGCCACCACCACCAGCGTCTTGTCCAGCAGCCGGTTCTTCTCCAAATCCAGCACCAGCGTCGCCAGCGCCTGATCAAGCTGCTGGATCAAGACATGCTGGTTCTTCTGCCCCTGGTTGTGCGTATCCCAGCCCGTGCCGTTGATGAAATTCAGATTGAATGACACCTCCACGAACCGCACCCCGGTCTGCACCAACCGCCGCGCCAGCAGGCAACGCTGCCCAAACTCACCGCCGAACTTTTCCCGCAACGTCGCCGGCTCCACCCCCAGTTGAAACGCCCGCATGAAGTCACCCTTCGCCAAGTTCAGACTTGCCCCCACCGCGTCGTCATACTCCGCAATCGTCTTGTCCTCCGCATGCCGTGCCCGATACCCGCTCCGCAACTGCTCCAACATCCGTTCCCGGTCCGACTGCCGGGCCGTTGTCACGTAACTCGGCCGCGTCAGCCCGGCCGGTCCCTTCTCCGTGTCGGTCAGATAAACGTAACCGTGCTTTGCCCCGAGAAACCCCGGACCCCGCATCAGATTCGGATAACCGATCAGCACGTACGGTGGAATTCCGCTGCCCGCGCTCCCCTTCTGATGCGCCACCAGCGAGCCAATCGACGGATACGCAATCGTCCCGGTCGGCTTGCGGCCCGTGTGAACAAAATTCGTCGCCGCCGAATGCTCATCAATGATCGTGTGGTTCACCGTGCGCAGCAGGACGAAGCGGTCGAGGATGTCGGCCGTATGCTTGAGGTGCTCGCAAACCTGCACGCCCGGAATCGCCGTCTTGATCCCCGGATACGCCGAACCGGCAATCTTCTTCCCCGGATCGCCCACCCGCTTCGGATCCCACGTGTCAATGTGCGCCGCGCCGCCGCCCAGCCAGATGAAAATGCAATGCTCGGCCTTGCCTTTGGGAAACTCGCGGCGCTCTTTCGGGGCGGCGTGAAGGCCGGTAGGGAGGCCGGCGAGACTGACTGCGGCGGCGCTGGTTCCCGAACGGGCGAGGAACGCACGGCGGGAAATTGAATCGGTTTGAAATGAAGAATTCATCGGGTCGGATATTACAGTTTCGACAGTATTGCACTCACCCCGCATGTCTTGCCGTCCCCGTACTGATGCAGGTGGATTGTGAAATCACCCGCCTTCCAGGAAGTCACTCGTGTGGTCGCCGCTTCAGTGCCCGACTCGGTGCGTTGCGCCGAAGGCTTCGTCTTTCGTATCCACTCGTCGATCTGCTTGGAGACCTCTGCCGCCGGACCTTTAGTGGCATAAAATAGGTTTTCAATAACCAACCGGTCACCTTGAATTGTCTGGGTGAAACTTTGTGGGTGAGTCAGCAGGTTGGTTGTCGGTATCGGAAACCCCGCGATCAGAGTAGAAAACGGCCGCTTGAAGGCTGCTGGAGATGGGGCCGATGCGTTCCAAAATCCGGACGCGCTGGAGGTTCCCAGTCGGCACGTTGTACAGGTCACGCGGTTGGACGGCGGGTTGGGAGGAACACCACAGCCAGCCGGCCAATACTCGAACTCATTACTCGGTTTCGTTGTCCCCGACCCCAGTCCATACCGAATCGGAACGTCCCTCAATGTCGTATGCCCGTCCGGGCAAACCTTGATTTCTGAGGCCAATACGCCCCTGTCGTTGGACGAAGGAACAAGGGGAACCAGCCATGGCACCGTGCCAGGCGGGGCCGACAACAATGGGGGTGTATCGGCACCGGACGCTGGCAGGCATATCACCGAAGCCAGGCAAAGCAACAAGGCTTCCAAACAGTTGATTCTATTGGTTTTCATACCAGTGAACTGACGATAAGTGACGTTTTTTACGCAATCTTTTCCGAGCCTCAGCGTGAACTTCCTCGGCGGCGACTCCGGGGTCAGTTCCGTTGTCGATCTCTTCGACCCGCCGGGTGATTTCGGCCTGCCAGGCTTTGGCGATGTCGGCGGTGGCTAAATCGTCAACGCTGTCCATCAGCTTCCCAGAGAACTTCAGTTGTTTTGCGGCTCCTTGTTTCATCACGTCATTCTCTAGGTTTTCCACTGCCAAAGAATTCACGAGAACCGCTGCCGCAATTCGGCAAACACCTGCTCCGCGGGTTCACCGACTGCTTTGCCGGAGCGAATCATCTCGGCCCGCCGCTCCAACTCCGCATCCCACAAGGCTTCTGCGGCCGCCTCCGGCTCGCCCTCGAGGGATTGCAGCAGGAAGTCCGCAACGTGGGCGCGGTCGCAGACGGAAAGGCCGGCCAATTCCGCTTTTATTCTCTCAATCGTGGCGGTCATGGGAGGGACGCTACTTCGATGCGTTCAGGGCTTCAACCGGCGTTAGGGCTAATGCCTTCCGGCAATTCCGCGCCGATGAACCCTGGGTCGCCAGGCGCGCGTTCTGCGGTTCTCGGCAACCCCAACGGGGTTGTGTCCTCCAGCCCAGGGTTGCGAGGAACGAGCT
>CAZUUP010000009.1:25138-27513 GCA_964623105.1 uncultured Akkermansia sp. | reverse complement strand
TCATCAGGATGTATGATGTCCCGTCCTTCTGAGAGGTGAACATGTTCAGCGGTTGGTTGCCCGAGCCGAGTTCAATGACGCTCTCGCCCTTCACCTGGGCCGTCGGCTTCAAATCATCAATCGGATATCGCACCACCGGCGTGCAGGCAAATGCCCCCACGACATACTTCTTCCCGTCCTCCTCCATCGGCATCAACGTTGTCATCGGTGCCCGCGTCTCCCACTTGCCGTGTGCCACATGATAGGTCTCCGTGCTGAATCCGCGCGTCACCGACTGCGGATCCAGCGGCGCCGCAAACGAGAAGACCTTCGACGCAAATTCCGCGCTCGCCAGCGCCCCGACCAACACCCGGTCCCCGGACCACGCCACGTCCGTAATCCGGCTGATGCTGGATTTCTCGTCCTTCGGCAATGGCAGCACTGTGTGCCGGACATTCTGCAGGCTGAACTCCCCGATCTTCCCCGCTCCGTTCACGGTGAGGATGATGTGCTTCCGATCATCCTGCTTGCGAACCGCGATGTAAGCCGTGTGCGACGCCGGGTTCACCGCCAGATGCAGAATCTCAATCCCCGCGGCCGTCGTCCCCAATTTTGCCGCCAGTTTTTCATCAATCTTGTCCACCCGCGCCACCGTCCAGGGCGTCACCGCAGTGTCGCCTGTCTCGATCGCCACCAACTGCGCTCCCGGCCCATCGCCAATCAACAGCACCCCGCCGGGGGCGAAGCTGATT
The DNA here is from genome assembly GCA_964623105.1 of uncultured Akkermansia sp. Taxonomy (GTDB): domain Bacteria; phylum Verrucomicrobiota; class Verrucomicrobiia; order Limisphaerales; family BJHT01; genus BJHT01. Next base: position 26,782 of record CAZUUP010000009.1, on the reverse strand, counting down.
ACATTGATGCCCTTGATTGCCGGTGTGCCGCTGCTGGCGGACTTGATGGGCGACGCCGCGGACACGGCATGGGAGAAGCCGACCGTGACGGTCAACGCGAGGGCCAGCGAGGAGAACAGATTTCTTTGGTTCATAGGATGCGCCCGCAATGTCGCAGCGAACCGCTCGCGGCGTTCAGGGGCTGGCGAAAACAGTAGTCCTGTCCCGGAATGTTGTCGAAGGAAATACCAACAACCGCCAGCGCGCCGTTCTCCGGTTTCGCTCCTCTGTTCCGTCGCCCCCCAAATCAGCGCGAGCTACCCGCTCCCCGGCAAATCCCCTCCACCTGCTTCCGCAAGCGTCCGTTGCTCACCATGATCTCGTACGTGTGCTCGCCTTCCACCGGGCGGTGCCAGAACTCGCCACCGGCGCACTCGATGATCAACCCGCCCGCCGCGATGTCCCACAAACGGACGCCATACTCCTTGTAAGCATCCATCCGCCCTCCCGCCACATAAGCCATCGACAACGCCGCAGCGCCCATGATCCGGATCTTCCGCACGCGATGCACCATCCGATTGAACACCGGCAGCATCTTCGCCAGTGTGCTTTCGTATTTCGCGAAACCCAGCGCAAAGATGGCCTCCTCCAGCCGGTCACGCCGGCTTACCCGGATGCGCCGGCCATTCATCCGTGCCGGTTGCCCCCGTAGCGCTGTCCAGAGTTCATTGCAAAACGGATCGAACACCACCCCAAGGTCCGTCCGGTAATTCAAATCCGGATGCCCGGCATCGTCCCGCACGCGCGTCTGCAACGCAATCGACACGCACGCGTGCGGTATGCCGTAGGTGAAATTGACCGTCCCATCGATCGGGTCCACCACCCAGCGCCGCGCCGGGTCCGCCGCGCCTTGCACCCCTTCCTCGCCCAGGATCGCCACCTCCGGGAATGCCTTGAGCAACGTCCGCTCGATCAGCTTCTGGCAACGAACATCCAGCTCCAGCTTGATGTCATGCTGCGACTCGTCGTTGATTTGCTTGGTCGAGCCCAGATTCTTGGCCATCAACGCTCCGGCCGATTGTGCCGCCGCCACAGCCACCTTCAACGCACCTGCATCCGCCATTGTTTTCCGTGTCTTCATGGGCAGGGACGCTAGCACCCACCGGACCGGAAGCAATGTCTCCAAATTTCTTCCTGCTGCAAATGCGCCCCGCACACACGCGATTGACAATCCGCCGGCGCAGAGGAGAGTTCTGGTAACCTCCTTTTCCAACCATGCGACATCGTCACCGACGTTCTGCATTCCTGCGCCATCTCGGATTCACCGTCGTGTATGCCACGGCCATAGTTGGCGCCTGCAAAATCCTCTCCTTCGCGGCTGACAACGCCAGTTCCCCGGTCCTGACAGTGGAAAGAAGCACCAACGGCCCGGCCCAGATACTGCTGACCACCGCCCCCAACCAGACCAACATCCTTGAGACCTCGATCAGCCTGCGCGCCTGGTTTCCCGTCCTGGTCTATCCCGCCACGAACCGCGTCGTCACTTTTCAGTTGGCAGTCACCAATGACGCGAATTTGCCGCGGGCCTTTTATCGCGTCGTGAACGCGCCGACCGCGAGTTCCGCTCCGCCCGTCGGCTTCACGAATTACGCTGAAGCCTTCTCG
>CAZUUP010000009.1:7222-25038 GCA_964623105.1 uncultured Akkermansia sp. | reverse complement strand
GCCGAGGCGCTGTGGAACGCGAGCCGCACCTTCTTCGCCCGCTGGGACCTCAGCCCCAGCCAGTTCAACCTCCTCAACCTCCTCACCGACCATCCCGACGGCCGCTCGCAGACCGAGCTCAGCCGGGAACTGATCACCCACCGATCAAACGTCACCGGCCTCGTGGACCGCCTCGAGCAGCGCGGCCTCGTTGCCCGCCGCGACATGGCCGGGGATCGCCGCGCCTACCGGGTCGTCCTCACCGCGGCAGGCACCACGTTAGTGCGCCAGATTCTCCCCCACTATTACCGGGCTGCCGAACTGGCGTGGGGTGATGTATCCCCGCAACGCGCCGCCGAAATCATCTCGGACCTGGGAACGGTCACCGCAGCCGCCGCCCGCGTCGCCGACCAACCCATCCCCAAAACTAAATGAAACCCCCCCGCAATTATCCGTTGCTGCTCGCCAGCCAGTTCCTCGGCGCGCTCGGCGACAACATGATTCTCGCCGTCATCCTCGGGCAACTCACGTTCCAGTTTCAGAAGGGCACCGTCTCCTCCCAAGATCTTGGCACCGCCAACGCGATTTACACCACGCTGCTTTTCGTTCCCTACGTCCTGCTCGCGCCGCTCGCGGGCTTTCTGAACGACCGCTTCTCCAAGAACCGCTGGCTGCTCGGCGGCAACAGCATCAAGCTGTTTGGCACCGCCATCGGAGCTCTTGGGCTGGCCTTCCGTCAGGATTGGCAGGCCGTTGGCTACTTCGTTGTAGGCATCGGTTCGTGCGTCTATTCCCCCGCAAAATACGGCATCCTCCCGGAAATCCTCCCGAGCGAACGGCTGGTGAAAGCCAATGGCACCGTGGAAATGCTCACCCTCGTTGCCATCCTCCTTGGCAGCATCGCCGGTTCGCAGCTCATCGACCGCCTGCCCGCGCTCACCTGCTACACCGTGCTGCTCGCCATCTATGGCCTTTCTACGGCGCTCAATCTTGCGATGACCACCACGCCGCACGATCCCACCGTGCGCCTCAATCGCAGCGTCGCCGAGTTCTTCCACAACTCCCGCGCCCTGCTCGTCGCCCCCCGCCTCGGGCGCGTCCTCCTCGGCACCACGCTCTTCTGGATTTGTGGCGCGGTCATGAAAATGAACTTCCAACCGTTCGGCCTGAAAACCCTCGCCCTGCCCAACAACACCGCCATCGCCCTGCTCGGCCTCTGGCTCAGCATCGGCGTGATGATTGGCAGCGTGCTGGCCGGGCAGTTCCATAAAGTCGGCGACCTCCGCACCACGCGCGCCTACGGCATCGGCCTCGCCGCCTTCGTCACTGCGCTTGGACTCAGCGGGTTTCTTCCCTCCGTCCTCGCTATGAAAGTTCAACTGCCCATTCTCGGCCAGCAAGTCCTGCCCATTGTCGGCCTGCTCATCGGCGCGGGCCTGCTCGCGGGCCTTTTCCTCATCCCGCTTAACGCCGCCCTCCAAGCCGAGAGCGACCCAGCCAAACTGGGCAAAACCATCGCCACCCAGAATTTTCTGGAAAATCTCGCTATGTGTTTCGGCGGCGGCATGGTCTTCCTTGCCACCCACTTTAATGCCAGCGCACCCCAGGTCTTCCTCGGCCTCGCCGCCCTCGTGGTCATCGTCATCGCTGTCCTGCGCTTTCCGGAACGTGCGAACCAAACGGAGGCACCTCAATGAACTTGACGCTCACCGCCACAGAACCGCCGGTGGCGCCCATCGCTCTTGCGCCGGCGAACGCCACCACCAGGGCCGGCCAACTCGACTGGCCGAGAACCGTGCTCCTCGCCGCCGGCGCTGTCGCTGCGTTTCACCTCGCCTACGCCGCGTCCGCAGCAAGTTTTCTGACCCTGATCTACCTGTTCTGCCTTTTTGAACTGTCCGCCATCGCAACCTCGCGCCGCGCGTTCTATGTCGGCCTCACCATCGGCGTGGCCGTCTGCGCGCCGCGCATGGATTTCCTGTGGACCATTTTCAAAATGGCGGCCATCCCCCTGTGGCTTGTCATTGCCCTTTGGCACGGGCTTTTCCTCGTGCTCGCACGCCAGGTCCGGCTGCGCTGCCGACCGGTGCTCGTTCTGCTACTCGTGCCCTTGCTCTGGCTCGGCCTCGAGTATTTCCGCAGCGAAATCTATTTCCTGAAATTCTCGTGGTTCAACGCCGGCTACGCGTTCGCCGGCAATCTTCCCAGCGCGCCGCTTGGATTGCTCGGCGTCTATGGCATCGGCTGGTTCTTGATGACCATCGCGGTTGGCGTCGCCCAGCTTCCCCGCAAACAGGCGCTCGCTTCGGGCTTCGCCGCATTGCTCGCGCTGGGAATCATCGCCAATCGCGCGCTGGTTTTCCCGGCGTCTCCGGCGCCCACCAACTCAAAAGGCCCCGTCGTCGCCGGCATCCAGCTCGAGTTCCCGATCGATTCGGAACTACCCGGCTATCTCGACCAGGTGCTTCGAAAGCATCCCACCGCAGACATCGTGGTGCTTAGCGAGTACACCCTGGACGGCCCGCCACCGGAATCCCTCAAGAACTGGTGCCGTCAGCACGCGAAGCATCTGGTGGTCGGCGGGAAAGATCCGCTGCCGAATAATCAATTTTACAACACGGCCTTCGTGGTTGGTCCGACGGGTGAAATCATTTTCAAACAGGTGAAGAACGTTCCGATCCAGTTCTTCGCCGACGGTCTGCCCGCGCCCGTGCGCACGCTGTGGAATTCGCCGTGGGGCCGCATCGGTCTGGCCGTGTGTTACGACCTCAACTACCGCCGTGTGATCGATGACCTCATCCGCCTCGGCGCGCAGGCACTGATCATTCCAACCATGGACGTGACGGACTGGGGTGAGAACCAGCACCGATTGCACGCCCGTGTCGCCCCGATTCGCTCGGCCGAATTCCGCGTCCCCATCTTCCGCCTGTGCAGTTCGGGCATCTCGCAACTCACCGACCGAGAGGGCCGTGTGCTGGCGTCGGCGGGCTTCCCCGGACAGGAGGAAATCATCGGTGGCATCCTTCCCATCGGCAACGCGGGGCGTCTCCCCCTCGACACACTGCTTGCCCCGCTCGCCACTCTGGTGACGCTGTTCCTCGCGGTTTGGAGCGCGATCCAGGCTTGGAAATCGCGAACCATTGCCCTGCCTGCTTCAAGTCGTTCCCGCTAACAGATAAAATAGCCGCCAGTTCAAACCCTGCTCATTCCCGCAACACAAACCCTGTTTATCGCGCCCTTATGAAACCCCTCCTTCGCCTTCTGCTCCGCCTGCTGTTTCGTTTCCGCGCCTTCAACGAGGCCGTGCTCGACACACCCGGACCGGTCCTCCTCGTGCCCAATCACGTCTCGTGGATTGACTGGCTCTTTCTTGGCGTGTGTCTTGATGACGACTGGAAATTCGTCACCTCCAGCACCACGGCGGAAACCAGCTGGATCCATCGCAAGCTGATGATCAACCGGCTTACCTTTCCCGTGGATCCCGCTTCGCCCTATGCCGCGAGACATATGGCCGAATTCCTGCAGAAAGGCGGACGGCTGGTGCTTTTCGCGGAGGGCCGCCTTTCACACACCGGCACCTTGATGAAGCTTTTCGACGGCACTGGCTTTTTGCTCCACAAGACCCACGCCAAGGTTATCACCGCCTATCTGCGCGGCGCCCAGCGATTGCCGTTCTCGCCCCATCCTGGTTGGAAGAAATCCCTGCCCCGTGTCTCCGTTCATTTCAGTGAGGTGACCCAAGCTCCCGACCTCGCCCACGTCAGCACCGCCCAGGCCCGCGCAACCATCACCACCTGGCTGCGCGACCAGATGGTTCGCCAGCAATTTCAAACGGAAATGCAATTGGGAGCGCCGACCTTGCCGGAGGCCATTGCTGAATCGGCACGGCAAAACCCGGGCATGACGGTTCTCGAAGACGCGTCCCTGCAAGCGCTGTCGTATCGCAAACTGCAGATTGCAGCCCGGATTCTGGCCGCCAAGTTCGCCGAACGGCTCCCTGCATCCGCCCCCCACGGACGCGTTGGCGTCCTGCTCCCCAACGTCAACGCCACCCCCATCGTCCTGCTCGCCCTTTGGCAGCTTGGCAAGACCCCGGCCATCCTGAACTTTTCCACCGGCAATGCGGTCATGCTTGCCTGCTCTCAGCTCGCGGGACTCCGGCAGATCATCACCTCGCGCCGGTTTCTTGAGCGCGCCAAGCTCAGCGCCCAGCCGTTTGCCGATGCGGGCCTCGAGGTGCTTTACCTCGAGGATGTGAAGGCCGGCGTCGGCGTCATGGACAAACTCAGCGCGCTGCTCGCTGTCCGCCTGGGAATCCAGACGGCGACGCAACTGACGGCGGACGACACCGCCGTGGTCCTTTTCACCAGCGGCTCCGAGGGGACTCCCAAGGGGGTGGAGCTTTCCCACCGCAACATCCTGGCCAACATCCGCCAGATGCTCGCGGTCACGGACATCACCGACGGCGACCGCCTCTTCAACTGCCTGCCGCTTTTCCACAGTTTCGGCCTGACCGTCGGGCTGTTGCTGCCGTTGGTTCGCGGCGGGTATTGCTTCATCTATCCGTCGCCCCTGCATTACCGGCTGATCCCGGCCATGTTGTACGACCGTGATTGCACCGTGTTCCTGAGCACCAACACCTTCCTGAATGGTTACGCGCGCAAGGCCAATCCCTATGACTTTCGGACCATGCGTTACCTGTTCGCCGCCGCGGAGAAGCTTCAGGAAGCCACCGCCACCACTTGGGCCCAACGTTTCGGTGTGCGCATTCTTGAGGGCTACGGCGCGACCGAGTGTGGCCCGTGCATCAGCGTCAACACCCCGCTCGAACCCCGTTATGGCTCCGTCGGACGCGTCATGCCCGGAATGGAATTCCGGTTGGAGAAGATCGAGGGCGTCGAGGATTCAGGACGACTGCTGGTGCGCGGACCGAATGTCATGAAGGGTTACCTTAACCCGGACGCCAATGCGAAATTTCGCGCCCTCGACGGCTGGTATGACACCGGCGACATTGTCCACATCGACACGGCGGAATACCTGCACATCCGCGGGCGCCTGAAGCGCTTTGCCAAGGTCAGCGGCGAGATGGTGAGCCTCACCGCGGTGGAGGACGCCCTGGCCGGCGCCTTTCCGCACTATGGCATGCGCTGCCAGATCGCCGTCGTCACGCGTGCGTGCGAGGACAAGGGTGAAGCGCTGGTCGCCGTTTCCAACGAACCGAGATTGACGCTCGAAGAGATTCGCACCGCCATCAAAGCCCGCGGTCTGACCAATCTCTGCGTACCCCGGGAGATCGTCACCGTGCGCGAAATCCCCAAGCTCGGCACCGGCAAGGTGAATCATCGGGAGATTCAGACGCTGGTTGCCACCCGGGAGCGCAGCGTGTCTTGAAGTTCTTCGTTTTTCCGCCAATTGCCCCGGCCGTTGGTCGTCGGACCAATCCGCGGGCCGCGTAAGCCGTTCTCCACGTCCCGCCAGCCGCGTCTGGCACGGAAGACTTACGGGGCCGTCGTAAAGACCAGATCGGTGGCTGTGGCGCCTTGGTTGCCGAAACCATCGCGACTGCGCACCTGATAATGATAGGTACGATTGGGCAGCAGGCCGGTGAGAGTCACGGAGTGAGTGAGTACCAACGCCGGATTCAAAGCCGTGGCCGATTCCATGGCAGCCGTGAGGCCATACCGCACCTGGCTGTCTGAATTCTCATTGGTATCCCAGTTGATGGTTACGCTGGTGGATGTGATCCCACTGACGGTCACGTTGAGGAAGCGGGGCGCCTGCGTGTCGGTGGTGTAGAAGACCGACGTCGCACTGCTCGCCATGACAATGCCGGAGAGATCGCGAACACCCTGCGGTCCCCCGAGGACCACCACATTATACGTCCAGTTGGCCAGCATGCTGACGGTTGGCGTGAAGGTCGCGGTCCGGGTTGCCGCGTCGTAGGTCACATTTCCCGGCACCGGGGTCGTCGCCCCTTTGCGCGTAACCGTGAAGGTGGTCCCGTTTATTGACGCGGGATCAACCGCCTTGTTGAAGGTGATCCGCACTGGGGAATTGAGCACGACTTGCCGCGTGCCGTTGGTCGGGGCGATGGCGACAACGGTCAATCCCCGCGTGTCCAAGGTGGTAAAGTTCCACGTCACAGCCGCGGCCATGGGCACCCCGCCCTGGCTCCGTACCCCGCCGGTCCCGCCCGCGATGCGGACCGAATACGTTGCTCCCGGATTCAGCGTCCGCGTGGGAATCAGCGAAGCGGTCCGGGTGCCGGCGTCGTAACTGACCAGGGCTTCGACCGCCGTCGATGATCCTTCAGGCACCAGACGGAACGTTGATCCGTTGATGCTGCCCGCGTCCATCTCTTGCGAAAACACTGCGCGGACGCTGGTGTTGATCAGCGCCGTGGTCGAGCCCGCCTCCGGCAGAATGCTGGTCACCACTGGGGCATCCGGCCCCGCCACGGTGAGGACCGCGGTGGCGCTCAGGGCGGTTCCCACCAAGTTGGTCACCACGCAGCGGAACTGTGCGCCGTTGTCAGCGGCCACCGTGCGGAAGATCGAGTACGTGGCCGCCGTGGCCCCGCTGATCGGGGCGTTGTTGCGCATCCACTGGTAGCCCAGCGGCGCGGCACCGGTGGCCACCACGGAGAACGAGGCCGGCTCGCCCAGGGTGACGATCCGGTTAACCGGATCGCTGGTGATCACCGGCGGTGCAAGGGTTCCCACCGTTAGCGGCAGATTGGCCGAAGCCTGCCCGAACCAGCCCACGCCTTCCTGCAACATCTGCCACTGGAAATTGTACCGCCCGGCGGTGCGAGGGGCCCGGATGTTGAAGTTGAACGTCACGTTTTCGCCCGGCAGAACCGTCCGCGGCAACTGCACCCGGTTGACATTCCAGACCGAGTTGTCCGCCGGGTTCTGCGAGCCCAATTTGAAACGGTCCGCCACGGTCCATACATTGGTCCCGTTGTTCCGGAATGTGACTGCGACCGGTACCGTCGCGCCGGCCACCAGATTGTTTGGGACCGACTGCGAGACAAACGCAGCCTGATTGCTCAGTCCATCCGTCGTAAGCACCGTGACCGGCACATTCGGGGTTCGTTCGCCAAAAAACCCGACGCGCTCCTGAACCATCTGCCATTGGAAATTATGCACGCCCCCGTTGTCAGGCGGCGTCACGATAAAGTTGAAAGTCACCGTGCCGCCCGGCACCACCGGGGTCGTAATCCCGACCCGGTTGACGCCAAAGAGCAACGTATCCTCCGGGTTCTGTGAGCCGAGGCGGAAGGCCGTTTCGCGGGTCCAGGTCGAATCCCCGACATTGCGCATCGTGATGGTCACCGGATAACGCTGGCCCTTCTGCATGACCGACGGCACGCGCTGCGAGACAAACGCCGCGGCATTGATGCGCCCGGACACCACCACTGTCACCTCGGGGCTTTGGTCGCCGAAAAACGCCACCCCCTCGCGCACCATCTGCCATTGGAACTTGTAAGTCCCGGGGTCGCGCGGAGCCGTGACGCTGAAATCAAATTGCGCCACTCCCCCCGGCAGGATGGCCCCCGGCAAACCAATGCGGTTGATGCCCCACGTCAGGTTGTCGATCGGGTTCTGCGAAGCCAGGCGGTATAGCGCGTCCGCGGTCCAGGTGGTCGTCCCTGTGTTGGTCAGGGTGATCGACACCGGATAGTTTTCACCGGGCAGCATCGATACCGGCACGCTTTGCGCACCGAAAGCCGCCCCGTCAGTCGGTTCGACCGGCGGCGTCACCACGATCGACAGCCGCGGACTCGACTGGCCGAAGAAGCCAAAGCCTTCGCGACGCATCTGCCACTGGAAGTCGTAATTGCCCGGCTCGGCTGGCGCGGTGAGTTGGAACGTGAACTCCGCCGTCGCTCCGGGAACCACCACGGAGGGCAGCGGCGTCCGATTGAATCCCCAAGTCAGGTTGTCGGCAGGGCCCTGTGACCCGAGTTGGTAACCCGCATCCGAGACCCAGGTGCTGCCACCGGAGTTGCGCAGGATGACCTTCACCGCAAACGTCTGGTTGTTGGTCACCGTCAACGGAACTTCCTGCCGGACAAACTCCGCATTGTCGCCCGGTTGCCCCACAATGATCGTCAGATTCTTCGTCGGCGATCCAAAGAATCCCGCCCCGCCGTCCAACACCATCTGCCATTGAAAATTGTAGGCACCCGGGGTCGCAGGCGCCAGCACCTGGAAGTCGAACGTCGCCGTGGCCCCGGGCGCAATGGTGCCGGGGAGTCCCACGCGATTGACCGACCACAGAAGATTGCCGGTGGGGTTTTGGGAACCCAGCCGGAACAGTTGGTCGGTGGTCCAAGCCGTCGTCCCGGTGTTGGCCATCGTAATCGACGCAATGTAAATCTGGCCTGGATTCATGGCCGCCGGCACGTTCTGGCTCACAAACGCCGCGTCGTGCGGCGCCAAGGTCGAGGTTGTGACGTTGATCGCCAGGTTGGGTGTCACCGCCCCGAACGGGCCGGTCCCCTCGCGAATCATCTGCCATTGCAAATTGTAAACGCCGGGCGTGCGCGGCGCGACCAACTCGACGTTGAAGGCAACTTCCTCGCCGGGAGCGACTGGTCCGGACAACAGGGCGCGATTTGGGCCCCAGATCGTCGTGTCAGCGGGATTTTCGGTCCGCAATTTGAACTGGCCAGCCGGAGTCCATGTATCGATGCCGTTGTTGCGCATCGTAACTCGGGCGGTGAACACCTGGCCGGTAACAACCGCGGTGGGGACGGATTGCGAGACAAACACCGAACTGCTGCCTTGCGGCACCACCGACACTCTGACGTTGGGCGTCGTGGCTCCAAAGAAGGCGACTGCCTCCTGCACCATCCGCCACTGGCAGTCATATTCTCCGGTCGCCTGGGGCGCGGTAACATTGAACGTGAACGTCACCAAACTGCCGGCCGAGGTCGGAGCGGGCAGCAGCACCCGGTTCACGTTGAACCGGAGGTTGTCAATGGGATTGGCCGAAGCGAGGCGGTAGAGCCGTTCGCGCGTCCAGTTCGCACTTCCGCTGTTCGAGAGCGTGATGGAAATCGGATATGACAGGCCAACCACCATGGTCGCCGGGATGTTCTGGCTGACAAAAACCGCGTCGTTCACCGTCGCGGCCACGGGCGCAACATTGACGACCAAATTCGAACCGGTTTCACCAAAATATCCGGCGCCTTCGCGGAACATCCGCCATTGGAAATTGTAAGCGCCGGCATCCGCCGGAGCTTTGAGGGGAAGCGTGAACTCGGCAATTTCACCCGGAGCCACCGGTGCGACCAGGGCGAAGCGATTGGTGCCCCAGAGCAGATTGTCCGCCGGATTCTGCGAGCCCAGTTGATAACCCGCCTCGGGCGTCCACGTCTGCCCGCCCTGGTTCCGGAATCGCAGCGTGGCGGAAAACGCCTGGTCAACTCGCAACCCGGCCGGCACGGCCTGATCAACAAACACGGCCTGATCGGCCGGATTGCCCACGGTCACCCGCACGTTGGGCGTCAGCGCGCCGAAATATCCCACGCCATCCTGAACCATCTGCCACTGGAAGTCGTAAACTCCCGCGGTCGCCGGCGAAAGAACTTGGAAATCAAAGGTCGCGGTGGCCCCCGCAGGAATGGATGCGGTTGGCAATCCCACCCGGTTGACCGCCCAGACCAAATTGTTCGCGGGCCGTTGCGAACCGAGGCGATACAGCTGGTTCCCGGTCCATTCCGTCGTCCCCGTATTGGTCATGGTTACGGAGACAATGTAGATCTGGTTGGGGTCCATGGTCGCCGGGACATTCTGGCTTCCAAACGCGGCGTTGTTGGCGCCGGTGGTTGGCGCTGTAACATTGATTCGCAGATTTTCTGCCAGGGTGCCGAAGAAACCACCGCCCACCCGAAGCATCTGCCACTGGAGATCGTATGTCCCCGCCACCGCCGGTGCCGTGAGCTGGATGTTGAAGGTGACTTCACCGCCGGGCAAAACCGTTCCCGGAAGCAGCGCCCGGGACAGGCCCCAACGCTGATTCTCCGCCGGGTTTTGCGTGGCGAGAACATAGCCCGCCGCCGGGGTCCACGAAGCCGTCCCGGTATTGCGCACACGCACCACGGCATTGAAGACGGCGCCGGCATCGACACTCGCGGGCGCGGTGCTGGACAGGATCAGGGCGTCACTGTTCGCAGTGCCGACCGTCACCAACACGTTCGTTGTGAGGTCGCCAAAGAATTCGGTCCCCTCCTGCACCATCCGCCATTGGAAGTTGTAATTTCCCGGCTGCGTCGGCGCCACCACCCGGAAATTGAAGGTCGCATTCGAACCCGGCGACACGCTGCCGTTCAGGACGACGCGCGGAGTTCCCCAAAAGGTGTTATCGAGTGGATTCTGTGAGGAGAGATTGTGGAATGTTTCCGACGTCCACGGATTGCTCCCCGTATTGCGCATCACCACCTGTACGTCGTATGCCTGCCCGGGAACCATCTCCGCGGGGACGGATTGCGACACGAACGCCGCGTTGTTCGGCCGCGGCAGAACGGAGATGGGAATGTTCGGAGTCACCTGGCCGAACAGCCCCGACCCGTCGCTGATCATCTGCCACTGAAAGGCCGCATTGCCAGTAAGGTCAGGTCCGGTGACATCTCCGGAGAACACCGCGGTCTGACCCGGACCCACCGGTCCCGCCAGTGCGAAGGTATCGCGTCCCCACACCGTGTTGCCGGTGGGATTCACCGAGGTCAACCGGTGGGTGGCGGGATTCCAGGTGCTGGTTCCGGTGTTCCGGAACGAGATCGAGACGCCATACGTCTGGCCCGGAACGACGCCCGGAGGCACGCTCTCCGTCACAAACGCCGAGTCGTCCGATCGTTGCAGGACCCGCACCACCTGATTCGAGGAGGGGCGGCCGAACAACTCCACGCCCTCCTGCAACATCTGCCACTGGAATGCATAATCGCCGGGCTCACTGGGTGCCAGCACGCTGAAACGAAATTCCCCGTCCTGACCGGGCGGCACATCGGCGCTCAACAGCGCCCGCGCGCGGCCCCAGAAAAAATTGTCCAATGGATTTTGTGAACCCAAGCGGTAGCCATCCGCCGCCCTCCATGCGTTGGTGCCGATGTTACGCATGACCACCGTCACCGTGTACGTCTGGCTGGGAAGCATGGTCGCCGGCACTTCCTGCGAAACAAACAACGCATCGTTTCCGAGCGGCACCACAGTGACGACGAGGTTCGCGGTCAAATCGCCGAACCGTCCGATTGCGTCGCCCGCCTCCTGTCCCATCTGCCATTGGAAATTGTACGTCCCCGGGGTCAGCGGCGCCACCACCGGGAAGCTGAACACCGAAATCTGGCCCGGCGGCACTGAATCGGGCAATTGTGCCCGGGCAAGTCCAAAGGTCGAATTGTCCTGTGGATTTTGCGTGCCCAAACGGTGGCGTAACTGGGCGGTCCAGGTCTGGCTGCCCACATTTTTCATCTCGATTACTGCCGTGTAGCTTTCGCCCGCGATCATGTTGGTCGGCACCACCTGCCCGATGAACCGCGCGGCGTTGGGCGCCACTGCCACCCCGATGGGAACCGACGGGGTCAACGCTCCAAAAAAAGCCACCCCGTCGTGAATCATCTGCCACTGCATCGGATATGTTCCGGGCAACTCGGGCGCCACCACCTTGAAACTGAAGGTCGTGCTGGCCCCCGGCAGCACATCCTCGGGCAACTCCACCCGCACCACGTTCCAGTTGGTGCTGTCCGGCGGATTCTGGGAGGCGAGGAAATAGCCGTTCCGGGAGTTCCAGGTGGTCGTGCCCACGTTCTTCATGGTCACCCGCACGTTGTAGGACTGCCCCGCCACCATCAGCGGTTCGTGGGATTCCGAGATGAACGCCGCGTCGTCAATGGCGTTCTCCACCACGCGGAAATTTGCCGTCAGAGTCGTCGCCGCCGGCGGCGTGCGGATCACATGCGTCGCGTTCCCCCCATCCGACCACCCCGAGAACTCATAGGTCACCCCGCCGAGCACCTGATGCCCCGCGCTGATCTCGCGCAACACCCCCGCGACCCCCACAAAACCAAACGGCCCGGTCACCGGCGTTCCGTCCAGCGTCAACTGCAATCCCGGCGGCACCGTGGCCAGCGTAACCTGCGCCTTCACCGGGAAAATGTCCCGAAACGTCGTGTGCTTGAGTCCAACCGGGTCCGTCACAGTCAGGTAGATGCGATACCACACGTCGTCACTGGTCTCGCCCACCGCCGGTATCACGAACGATCCCCCGCTGACACCGCTGAGTTCCGTCAAGAACGGATGGTTGTGTTCGTGATGCTGAAACTCGACCCGCCACGTCATTGCCGAAGCGTCGAGCAACCCCGTCTCCGGATCGCTCCCGGTGCCGGAGAACTGAATCGTGTTCCCCGCCCGGTAAGTGGTGCCAGGCACCGGCGCAAGGATGCTTGCCACCGGAGGAAGATTGGCGGTGACCGTCAGCGTGGCCGCAGCCGTCGTCACAGATCCCACCGGATTGCTTAGCACGCAACGGAACTGCGCATCATTGTCCCCCGCCTCCGTGGTCGCGAGTGTAAGTGTTGCTGATGTCGCACCACTGACCGGAACGAAGTTTTCCTCCCCGGCGTTCCGCCGCTCCCACTGGAAGGCCAGTGGCGACGCCCCGAAGGCACTCACCGCAAACACCGCCGGCTGCCCCACGGACACCACCAGATCGGCCGGCTGCGTGCCAATCTGCGGACTGAGCACGCCCGTGTACTGGATCCGGTTCAAAGCCCGCTTGCCACGGGCCAGATAGTAAACCGAACCATCGTTCGCCACCGTCAGATAGAGCGGTACCACATCCGGGCCATCCCCGGTGAACGGCGGGAACGAAGCGAACGGACTCACCGTCCCGGTCGCCGTGTCGAGCACGTTGATGACCTGGGTAAAGCCATCCATGAACAGGTATTTGCCCAGGAATTCCACCGGAAACTGGTTGGTGGCCGGATTGTAAAACGCCCCGCCCGTGATCGCACTGCTCACCGGTGCCACCAGCGGATGGGTATATGCGTAAACCGGGCTCACGAAATTCGGATCGCTCGAAGGTCCCTCATGAATCGGCCAGCCGTAATTCCTGCCCCGGACCACCTCATTGATTTCCTCGTACGAGTCAAACCCCACGTCATTCACAAACAATCGGTCCGTCCCCGGCTTGAAGCTCATGGTGAAAGGATTGCGGAATCCCAGCGCCCAAATCGCCCGGTTCAACCCGGTCGTTGAATCAAAAAACGGATTATCCGCGGGGATGCTTCCGTCCCGGTTGATCCGCAAAATCTTGCCCAGCGGCGTGTCCAGCGATTGGGCATTGGCGGCGATGTTGTTCTCGCCCACACCAACATACAATCTCCCAGCCGGCCCGAAGACCATGCTCCCCCCATTGTGCCAACCCGATTCGCCCAGCGTCGGAAGGTCCAGCAACACTACTTCGCTCCCCGGAACCGCCACGTCTCCGTCCGCGGTCAACCGGCTCAACCGGTTGTGAATCGTCGGCGTCACAGCCGTATAATAAACGTAAACATGGCGGTTGATCGCGAAATCGGGGTCAAACTGGATGCCCACCAGGCCGCGCTCCTGAAACGCATGCACCGCCAGTGCCACAAACGGATCCCTCAACAACACCCCGCCCTTGACCACCCGTACGGCACCCCGCTGTTCACAGACAAACACCCGGCCATCCGGCGCCACCGCCATCGCCGTCGGCGAAGAAATTCCCTCGACGCGTGTCTCCGCGAACCCCGGCGGCAGAATGGCCTGCGCCCGGACTTGCGCCGCGCCTGCGCTCAGCAGCATCATGGCCAGCATCCCCGCCGCCCAGCCGCGCCCACTACGCGACCCGCGTCCGGTGTTCCGCCTCACAGGATCCCAAACCGCCAAATGGCGCCGCGCAAAAATCGTGATGATATCCATAGCAAACTAGCCTTTGCACCCCTCGAACCGACATCCCGGATGCCAGCAGCATCCTCTCACGAAAAACGGGAACTCGCAACTAGTTCTCCCAGAACTCCCGAAAACCCCGAATCACGGGGAAATGGTGATGGTCGTGTTGGGGGAATTGGTTCCAAACCAAGCCACCCCCTCCTGAATCATCTTCCAGGCGAACACGTAACTCCCCGCCGTCGCCGGAGCTTTCACATTGAACGTAAACACGGCATCGGCCCCCGGAGCTACGCTCGCCGGGACCACCACCCTTCTCAGTCCCCACGTCGAATTGTCCATCGGCGACTGCGAACCGAGCCGGTAGTTGGCCGCGGCCGTCCACGTTTGCGTCCCCGTGTTCCGCATCCGCACTGTGACGCTGTTCGTCGTCCCGGCTCGCATGCTCGTCGGTACCGTCTGGCTCACAAACGCCGCGTTGTTGGGCGCCGCACTGACCGGGATGACCAGATTGGGGCTCGTTTGCCCAAACCAGCCCGTGCCCTCGCGCAACATTCGCCACTGGAAATTGTAATTACCCGCAGTGGCTGGCGCGGTCACCGTCCAACTGAAGGTCACCGTTCCCCCCGGCAGCACCGATGTCGGCAACAAGATGCGGTAGTCGCCCCAACTTCGGTTGTCCACCGGATTCTGGGCGCTCAGCTTGTATTTTGCCGCCTGCGTCCAAGTCGTCGATCCCGTGTTGCGCATCGTCACCGACACCGTGTACCGCTGCCCGCCCACCATGGACGACGGGACGGATTGCGACACAAACGCCGCGGCGTCAATCGAGCCAATCACAGAGATCACCACGTTCGGGGTAAAATCCCCAAAACCACCAACGCCATCCTGCGACATCTGCCACTGGTGATTGTAATTCCCGCCGACACCCGGCGCGCGCAGCGGGAAGGTGAACGTCGCCAGCGCCCCCGGCGCGACGGTCGAGGACAGCGTCACCCGGTTGGTGCCCCACGTCGAATTGTCGGCCGGATTGCGCGACGCCAACCGGTAAATGCCGCCCGCGGGCCAGGTCGTGTCCCCGGTGTTGCGAACGGTCACCGAGACATTGAAAGTCTGGCCCGTCACCAGATTGGTCGGCACCGTTTGCGACACAAACGCCGCCAATGAAACCGGGGTCCGCACCGTCACGATCACATTGGAACTGGCGCTTCCAAAGGCCCCGGTCCCCGCTTGCACCATCTGCCACTGGAAATTGTACGATCCCGGATTGAGCGGGGCGCCCGCGATGAAGTTGAACACGGCCTCCTGCCCCGGTGCAGTATCCCCAGCCAGCGACGCCCGGTTGCCGCCCCAGAACGTGTTGTCCACCGGGTTTATCGCTGCGAGCGCGTAACCACCCGCGGTCGTCCAAGTCGTATCCCCCGTGTTGCGCATGGTGATCGACACATTTTGGACCTGACCGGTGACCACCGCCGCCGCCACCGTCTGGGTGACAAATGCCGCGTTGTTCACGGGCACCGTCACATTCACGATCGCATTCGATCCAGTCGCGCCGAATAATCCCGCCCCCTCGCGAATCATCCGCCAGCGGAAATCATACGCCCCGGCCGCCAGCGGCGCGCTCACCGCAAAGGCGAACGTCCCCGTCTGCCCCGGTGCCACCGCCGCCGCGAGCGCGATCCGGTTCGTGCCCCACACCGCGTCATTCCCGCCCATGACCGACGCCAACCGGAAGCCCTGGGCCGGATCCCAAGTCACTTCGCCATTGTTCCGGAAGCTCACCGCGGCATTGTAAACCCGACCCGTCAGCATGTTCGCCGGCACCGTCTGCGCGATGAACTCCGCATCGGTCACCAGTCCCCGCACGTTTACGGCCACATTTGCTGTCGCCTCGCCGAAGAGCCCGGACCCGTTCTGGAACAGCCGCCACTGGAAATTGTTCGTCCCGGGAAGCATGGGCGCCACCGCCTGGAAGTTGAACACCGCCACCTGACCCGGCACCGTGTCCGCCGTCAGCACCGCCCGGTTGCCGCCCCAAACGGTGTTGTCCACCGGGTTTATCGCTGCGAGCGCATAACCGCCCGCGGTCGTCCAAGTCGTGTCCCCGGTGTTTCTCATGGAGATCGAGACATTCTCCGTCCGTCCGGTGATCATCACCGACGCCACCGTCTGGGTCACGAATGCCGCGTTGTTCACCGGCACCGCCACCGTCACGACCGAGTTTGAGCCGGTTGCCCCGAACAATCCCGCGCCCTCCCGGATCATCTGCCAGCGGAAATCATACGGCCCCGCCACCAACGGCGCGCTCACCGCAAAAGCAAACGTCCCCGTCGCCCCCGGCGCCACCGGTGCGCCAAGCGCGATCCGGTTTGTGCCCCAGATCGCGTCGTTACCCGGAATCACCGAGGCCAGTCGAAAGCCCTGCGCGTCGTCCCACGTCAGTTCGCCGGTGTTCTTGAACCTCACCGACGCATTGTAAACCCGCCCCGTCAACATTCCGGCCGGAACCGTTTGGGAGACAAACTCCGCGTTCGCCACCAACGTCCGCACGGTGACCACCACGTTGCTACTCGGCCCGCCAAACACGCCCGCGCCGGCCTGCACCATCTGCCATTGGAAATTCGTAACGCCCGCTACCATCGGCGGCATGACGGCAAACGTGAACACCGCCTCCAGTCCGGGTGCCGTGTCCGCCGGCAACGCCGCCCGACTCAGTCCCCAAACCACATTGTCCGCCGGATTGACTGCGGCGAGAGCGTAACCACCCGCCGTCGTCCAGGTTGTGTCCCCGGTGTTGCGCATCGTAATCGACACGTTTTCCGTGCGGCCCGTGACCATCACCGCCGCCACCGTCTGGGTCACAAACGCCGCGTTGTTGACCGGCGCTGTCACGACGACAACCAGGTTCGAACTCGCCTCGCCAAACACCCCGTCGCCGGTTCGCGCCATCTGCCACTGGAAATTCTGCGGCCCAACCGTCAGCGGAGCGGTCAGGCTGGCATTGAATACCCCGGTTTGCCCCGGCAACACCGGCGCAATCAGATTCATCCGGTTGGTTCCCCAAGCCGATCCGCCCTCGGGATTCTGTGATTTGAGATGGTAGCCGTCCGCGTCGGTCCACGGGAGATTACCCGTGTTGCGGAGCCTGATTTCCGCCGCCGCCACCGCGCCCGTGCGGACAGTCAGCGGAAAGCTCTGGCCCGCGAATGTCGCTGCGTTCGTCGGTGCCTCAACGCTCACCACCTGCAACGGGCTGGCCGCTCCAAACACGTTGCCGGTCCGTGCCATCTGCCATTGATAATTCAAAACCGCCGGTGCCGCCGGCGCCGTCACGCTGAACGCGAAGCTCGCCACCCCACCGGGCGGTACCGGCGCCGCAAGCGCCAGCCGGTTGGTGCCCCAGTTCAGGTTGTTGGCCGGATTGAGCGACACCGCGGCGTAGCCGCCCGCATCCGTCCAGACGGTGTTCCCGGTATTCGTGAACGCCACCGACACTGAGTAGGTCTGCCCCAGCAACATCACCGAAGGCACTGATTGCGCCGCCGCTGCCGCATTATTTACGGGTGTCGTCACCTGAACCGCCACGTTTGGTGTGAGGTCGCCGAATAACTCCACACCGTCGTTGATCATCTGGAACTGGAGATTGTAAACCCCATCTAGGGCCGGGGCCGTTACGTCGAAGGTGAACAGCGCTTCGCCCCCCGGCGGGATGTCACTGGAAAGTCCGCGCCGCGCCGGCCCCCAAGTCAGGTTGGACAGGGGAGCCTGCGAAGCCAGGCTATAGTTGGGAAAACCCACCCTGTTCCACGTGTTGGTCCCCACATTCAAATAGCGCACGGTCATCGGGAAAACCTCCCCGGGCACCAGGTTCGTCGGCGCAGTCTGCGAGATGAACCGAGCTGCGTTGCCCCGTGCCCGCAC
>CAZUUP010000009.1:0-7122 GCA_964623105.1 uncultured Akkermansia sp. | reverse complement strand
ACGAACCGTGCGTCATTCGCCGGCGGGACAACCGAAATCGTCTGGTTCGAAGTCGCCGCCCCGAACAGGGACGCGCCCGCCCGGACCATCTGCCACTGGAAATCATAAGGGCCTGCGTTTGTCGGCGCCGTCACCGTGAAGGCAAAGGTCGCCGTCTGCCCGGGTTCAACCGCCGACGGCAGGGCCACCTGCCGGATTCCCCAAACGAGATTGCTCGCGGGATTCTGCGCCACCAGCGCGTAACCTGCGTCGTTTCGCCACGTTGTGGTGCCCGTGTTGGTCATCACCACTGTTACCGTGTAGGGACGCCCGGTGGTCATCGCCGCAGCCACTTGCGGCGTGCCTGCGGCAGCATTGTCCACCAGCGGCAGCACCGTCACGGTTACCACCGGAGAAGAGGCCCCGAAGAACACACCCTCCCGCTGCATCTGCCAGCTCCAGTCGAAACCACCTGCTGCCAACGGAGCCGTTGCTGTGAACGCAAACGTCACGGTCGAACCCGGATTCACCTCGCCCGGCAGAGCTACCGTCACCACTCCAAAATTGGTGTTTCCAGCCGGTCGTTGCGCTGCCAGCCGATAGCCCGTGCCCGTTCGCCACACTGTGTTTCCCGTGTTCGTAAACGTGACGCTCACCGGGTAAGCCTGCCCCGCCAACATCGTGCCAGGAACAGTCTGCCCGCCAAACGCGGCCAAATCGGAATTGGCAATCACCGCCACGGTCACCGCTGGTGTCGGCACTCCGAATCCCGTCCCGCCCTGCATCATCTGCCACTGGAACACATGGCTGCCCGCGATCACCGGTGCCGTCACATTGAAGCTGAACGTCACCGTGTTCGACCGCCCGACGCTGGACGGCAAGGCCACTTCCGCCACCCCCCAATTCGTATTGCCCAATGGACTTTGCGCCACCAGTCGGTAGTTCGCGGCCGTCGTCCACGTCGTCGTTCCGTCATTGGTCAGCGTGATCGTGACCGGGTACGTCTGGCCCGCGTTCATCGTGGCGGGAACGGACTGTGCCATCACGCCCGCCGAGTCAAAAACATTGGTCACATTGATCGCCAAATTGGGCGTGAAGTCCCCAAAATACGCGACCGTTTCCCGCAGCATCCGCCATTGGAAATTATATCGTCCCTGCGTCGCCGGCGCCGTCACCCGGAAGTTGAACACTCCGTCCGCGCCCGGCGGCACCTCGCCCGGCAGAACCGCCCGGCGAATTCCCCAAATCACATTGTCCACCGGATTTTGCACGCACAGGCGATACTTGTTCACCTCGCTCCATGTGTTGCTGCCCGTGTTGCGCAACACCACCGACACATCGTAGCGCTGACCCGGCAGCATGTTCGGCGGAACGGTCTGCGACATAAAGCGCGCCCCGTAAGCCCCCGAGGACACGGCGATGACGCGGTTTGGCGTCGCCGTCCCAAACACCCCGACCCCGGCCTGCGCCATCTGCCACTGGAAATTGTAACTGCCGGCGACCGCTGGCGCGAAGACATTGAAATTGAAAACAACCGCGGCCCCCGGAGCCACATCGAACGGCAGCGCGATTCGGTTTGAAGACCACACGGTGTTATCCAGGGAGTTCACCGGGGCCAGGGCGAAACCCGCCCGCGTCGTCCACGTCGAACCGCCCGTGTTCGTCATCGTGATGCTGACCGGATACGAAACCCCGGCGCTCATCGTCGTCGCCACCGACTGTTGCACGAATCCGGCATTGTTCTGCTGCACACTCACCTCGATCAACTGCGCCGGCGTCAATTCCCCAAAATAAGTTCCGTCCCGCACCATCTGCCATTGGAAGGAGTACGACCCCGGCGCCGGCGGCGGAGTCACGGCAAAACTGAAAACCCCGGTGCCACCCGGTGCCACCGGCGCAGCCAGACTGGCCGCGGTTGTCCCCCACGTTACGTTGTTGGTGGGATTCTGCGCCCCCAGCCGGTAGGTTCCCGGCACCCACGTTGTCGTGCCCGTGTTTGTCATCATCACGGTCACCGGGTAGCTCTGACCGACAAACATTGCGGCGGCGACCGACTGGCCGCCGAATGCCGCGCCATCCACCGGTTCCACCACGTTCACCGGCACGCCGGGCGTCACCGCGCCAAAGAAGCCCGTCGCCCCCTCGATCATCTGCCACTGAAACACATAGACCCCCGTCGTTGCCGGCGCGACAATCGGGAAACTGATGGTCGCACCGTTTCCGGGTGCCACGGACGCCGCGAGATCCGCCCGGTTGGTGCCCCAGTTCGCATTGTTCGTCGGGTTCAACGAGCCAAGTCGGTAGTCGCCCGGAAGCCAGGTCGTCGTCCCCAAGTTAGTCATGGTCACGCTGACGGTCGCGACCTGCCCCGTTACCATCGAACTGGGCAGATGCAGAGTCACAAATCCCGCATCATTGGTCCGCACCACCACCGACACCGGCACGTTCGGGGTGGCGGCACCGAAGAAACCCGCGCCGTCGGCCGACATCTGCCATTGGAAATTAACGACCCCCGGTGTCAATGGTGCCACCGCGTTGAAATTGAACGTCGTCGTCGCCCCCGGTGCCACGGGCGCTGCCAGGACCACCGAACTCATCCCCCACGCCGACCCATCCACCGGATTCTGGGACCGCAGCCGGTAACTCCCCGCCGCCCAGGTTGTCCCGCCCGAATTGGTCATCGTCACCGTCACCGGATAGCTCTGTCCGGCAAACATGTTGGTCGGTACCGATTGTGCCACAAACTCCGCGCCATTGCCGGCCGCGGGGGTGGACACCACCACGGCGACATTCGGCGTCGTGGCTCCGAACAATCCCAGTCCCTCCTGAATCATCCGCCACTGCGAATTATAGGTGCCCGGCGTCACCGGCGCCGTCACGTTGAACGCAAACGTCACCGCTGCGCCCGGACCGACGTTCGCCGGCAGGCTGACCCGCCGCAAACCCCAAGTCAGATTGTCCGGCGGATTCTGCGACGCCAGATAATACAGCCCGCTGCCGGTCCACGTCGTGGTTCCCGTGTTGGTCAGAGTCACCGTCACCGGATAGCTCTGGCCCGCATTCATTGCCGCCGGCACGTTTTGCGTCACGAAGCCCGAGTTGTTCAATCCGTCCGCCACCGACACCACCACGGTGGGTGTGGAATCGCCGAAATACCCGACGCCCTCCTGCAACGTCCGCCATTGGAAATTGTAATTCCCGATGGTCAGCGGACCCGTGGCGCTGAAACTAAACGTCCCAATTTCTCCCGGCGGCACCGGCGACGTCAAAATCGCCCGCGCCGAGCCCCAGTTGTTGTTTTCCGCCGGATTGATCGCTCCCAACCGGTGGCGCGTCACCTCGCTCCAGGTGTTCGTGCCGATGTTCCGCACCCGGATCACCACGGGATAGCGCGCTCCGGGAATCATGTTGGTCGTCACCGTCTGCGAAACAAACCGCGCATCGTTGCCCACCGCCGTCACGGTGATCGATCGGGCGGGCGACGGCGAACCGAACACCCCCAAGCCGCTCTGCCGCATCTGCCACTGGAAATTTTGACTCCCAAGCGTCACTGGCGCCGTAATGGTGAAGGCGAATGTCGCACGTTGCCCCGGGGCCACCGTGCCCGGCACCGGCACCCGGTCCACACCCCAAGTCAGATTCGTCAGCGGATTCTGCGCCACCAGTTCGAAAAAATCGTTCGTGGACCAGATGGTCGTTCCCGTATTCGTCACCACCACCGACACCGCCGCATCGCGCCCGGCCGCCAGGGAAGTTGGCGCAGTGATCAACCCAAACGCCGCGCCATTGATCTGGGAACCCACACTGACCGAAACCGCCGGCGAAGCCTCCCCGAAGTTCCCCGCGCCAACCCGCAGCATCCGCCACTCGAAATTGTAGTTGCCCCCGACGTTCGGGGCGATCACCGGAAAGGCAAACGCCGTCGTTCCACCGGGTGGTACCGTGCCAGGCAAGGACACCCGGTTCGCACCCCAGGTCAAATTGTCCGCCGGGTTGACCGATGCCAGTTGGAAATCCCCCGGCTGCCAGAAACTCGTGCCCGAATTGCTCAGTGTCACCGACACGGTGTAGGTCAATCCCGTCGTCATGACTGAAGGCACCTCCTGACGGACAAACGCCGCCCGGTTCTCCAGCGGCACCACCGTGACCGCCACATTCGGACTCGGAGTGCCGAAATAACCCGGGCCGGACTGCATCATCTGCCACTGAAAGTTATAGGTGGCAGCCGATCCGGGAGCGACGACCGGCACGTTCACCGTCAGCACCCCTCCGGGCAAAACCGTTCCGGGCAGCGAAATCCGGTTCGTGGACCAGGTCGAGTTGCCGTTCGGATTGACCGCGCCCACGGCGTAACCCGCCGCACTGCTCCAGGCCGTGGAACCTGTATTCGTGAACGTCACGGGCACCGTGTAACTCAATCCGGCCGTCATTGTGGCCGGAACCGTCGCCGGCCCGGCCGCCGCATTGTTGACCGGCGCCAGCACGGTGACATCGACCGTGGAACTCGGCTGCCCAAACAATCCCACGCCATCCTGGATCATCTGCCATTGGAACGGATAGGTGCCTCCCAGGTTCGGCGCGGTGACAAGGAAGCTCAAAGTCGCGACCCCACCCGGCGGCACCGAATTGTTTAGCGCCACCCGGTTGGCGCCCCAACGTAGATTGTCCGGAGGATTGACCGACGCCAGATGGAATCCCGCGGCCGAAGTCCACGTGTTGGTGCTCAGGTTCTTCATTGCCACCGTCACCGTGTAATCCTGTCCGGGATTCATCGTGTTGGTGACCGATTGGGAGACGAAGACGGCGTGATTCGTCGGCGAAAGCACATCCACCGCCACGCTTGGAGTGACGGTGCCGAAGACATTCACGCCCTCGCGGATCATCCGCCATTGGAAATTATAAGGGCCGGCATTCGCCGGAGCGCGCACCGGGAAAACGAAACTCGCGTTCTGGCCCGGCGCCACCGTGGCCGCCAGCGGCACGCGGGCGATGCCCCACGTCGTGTTGTCCTGCGGATTTTGCGAGGACAACTTGTACACGGATCCCGCCGGCCACGAATTGGTCCCGACATTCTGCATGACCACCGTCACATTGTTGGTTTGCCCCACCAGCATCTGCGCCGGAACGGTCTGCGACACGAACGCCGCGCCATCGCCCGGCGCCCGCACGTTGATCGTCAACCGCGGCGTTTGTTCGCCGAACACCTCCACCGCCTCCTGGATCATCCGCCACTGAAAATCATACTGCCCGGGCTCCGCCGGCGCCGTGACGGTGAAGGCAAAAGTCACATTGTTGCCGGTGAGCACAAAGTTCGACAGAAACCCACGCGCCAGCCCCCAAGTCGTGTTGTCCGGCGGATTGTCCGAGGCCAGCCGATGCTTCTTCTCGATCGTCCAGGTGTTCGTTCCCGCGTTCCGCATCGTGATCGAGACACTGTAACGCTGGCCGGTCGTCATCACTGTCGGGACCGACTGGCTGACAAACGCCGCGGCATTGCCCCGGACCTGTACCAGCACCGGCACGCTCAAGGTCGGGTCGCCAAAATACCCGCTCCCGCTGCGGAACATCCGCCACTGCATGTTGAACGTGTTGTTCTCGAGCGGCGCTTTCACCCGGAAGTTGAACGTCGCCGTCTCGCCCGGCGGCACCGGGTTGGCCAGACTCACCCGGTTGGTGCCCCAGTTCGTGTTGTCGGTCGGGCTCTGTGAGCCCAGAAAATAGGTGCCCGGCGACCAGATCGTCGTGCCGTTGTTCTTCATCGTCACCGTCACGTCGTAATTCTGGTTGCCGATCATGAAGGTCAGGAACGTTTGCGACACGAATTCCGCCGAGTCCGTGCCGCTGACCACGGGTGCGTAAACCGCCGTGTAAGTGGTGTCCACCAATGGTCCGTTGAACGTCTGCACCGCCGGACCACCTTGCGACCAGCGGTTGAATTGATACACCTGCCCGCCAATCACCTGCGGTTCCGCCGCCAGATCGTGCAATACCCCCGCCACCACTAGAAAATTCGTCGGTGTCGGCACGCTGGCGCCGTCCAGGCGCAGCGTCAGCCCCGGCGGGTCCGTCGCCAGCGTGACCGTCGATTTGACCGGCAGGATGTCGCGGTAAACCGAATGCGTGAGCCCCAAGGAATCCACCGCCCGCAGATGCAACCGCAGCCAGATCCGGTCGTCATGCTCCAGCAGCGTCGGCACCGCGATGGAATTGCTCCGGAACCCGCTCGTCATCGCCAGAAACGGATGGGTGTGCGTGAGATGGTGGATGTCGATCCACCAAGTCAGCGCACTGGGGGGCAGTTCCCCGTTCGGCCCGTCGCTGGCCCTCCCGGTGAATGTCAGGACATCCCCCGCCCGGAACGTCGCTCCGTTCCCCGGCGTGTCGATCACCGCCACCGGCGGCGTGTCCGCGGTCACCGTCAGCAACGCCGGCAGGCTGTTTGTCGTCCCCGCTCCGTTGGACACCACGCACCGGAACTGCGCCCCGTTGTCAATCAGCGCCGCTGCATTGGTATAGGATGCGCTGTTGGCTCCCGGGATGGCGCTGAAATTTGCCGCCCCCTGACTTCGCCGCTCCCACTGATATGCCAGCGGCTGCGCCCCATACGCCTCCACGGCAAACGTCGCCGGATACCCCACGGAGGCCAGTTGCGCCGCCGGATGCGTTCCAATCTGCGGTGCCAGTTGGCCGCTGTATTGAATTTTGTAAACCGCATTTCCGTTGTGCGCCGCGTAATACAGGCACCCGTCCGGGCCGACGGTCAGGTAGCACGGAACCCCGGTCATGTTTGTCCCGAACTCCGTGATGCGATAGTTGGTGTCCACGCGCAGCCCGCCGATGTTCGTCGAGTAGGTGTTGGGCGTATAGCTCGCGGGGTCCAATATCCGGATCCACTGCGTGTAACCATCCATGAAGAAGTATTTGCCCACATATTCCGCCGGAAACTGGTTCGTCTGCGGATGGTAAAAAGCGCCTCCCGTGATCGCCGAACTCCCTGGTTCCGGCGGATGGATATACGCAACTGCCGGCGCTTTGAAATTCGGATCGTTCGACGGTCCTTCATAGGTCGGCCAGCCGTAATTCCCCCCGGGCACCACCTCGCTCACTTCCTCCCACGTCGAGTAGCCAACGTCATTCCCCCAC
>CAZUUP010000008.1:0-27648 GCA_964623105.1 uncultured Akkermansia sp. | reverse complement strand
TTGCCCACCGGCCATTTCAGGCGCAAATCCACCGAGTCCCCGGCCGGTGCGTTCGTGGTGGGTGCGGCGGCGTTAGTCGCGCCGCCCGCAGGGCTGGCGGAAGGTGTCGCCGCGGCCGGCGGGGCAGCTGGGGGCGGGGCGGCAGACTCTTCCTTTTTGCAGCCCTGCGCGGCTGCCAGCGCGACGGCCAGCAACGCCAGCGGCCAGCGGCGTGCGGTGCGAGTCCGGACGGAAAAAGTGGAATTGGGGGTCATGACCTGATTAGGAAACATTAGTTTTTGCATCAATTTGCCGCGGGACATTACACGCCTCCCGTCCGAGGGAAATCGAAATCTTAGCCCCCGCGCGGGACGCTTTTTGCGGGACGCTTTTTGCTTCTCCCGGACCGTCGGCTTTCACAGACTGCCGAGGATGAATGCTTTTTTCCGAATTTCCCGTTTCGCGCCGGGCCTCATGGTCCTCGGCCTGATCGCCTTGCTGCCAGCGTCCGCCAAGGATGCCCCGGCCCCGCCCGCCGTGTCGCGTTGGGCAAAGGACATCGCCGCCTTCGAGGCGGCGGACAAAACCAATCCACCGCCGGTGAACGCGGTCGTCTTCATCGGCAGTTCCAGCATTCGCATGTGGAAATCCCTGGCTCAGGATTTCCCCGGCCAGAAGGTCGTTAACCGCGGGTTTGGCGGATCGCAGATCGCCGATTCGGTCGAGTTCGCCGACCGGATTGTTGTGCCGTATCGGCCCCGGTTGGTCGTGCTTTACGCGGGGGGCAACGACATCAATGCGGGCAAGGCCCCGGAGCGGGTCTTCGAGGACTTCAAGGCCTTTGCCGGCAAAATCCGCGCGGCATTGCCGGAAACGCGGCTGGCATACATTTCCGTCGCCCCCAATCCCGCGCGCTGGGCGCAGATCGAGAAAGTGCGCACGCTCAACATGCTGGTGCGCGAATTCATTGCCACACAGAAGAACATGACCTTCATCGATGTCCACTCGCGCATGTTGGGCGCGGACGGCCAGCCGCTCCCGGACATTTACTTGAAGGACCGCCTGCACATGAACGAGAAGGGGTACGCCATCTGGAAAGAGGTGGTGGCCCCGTTTCTGAACTGATTCGGATTCGCGCCCCGAAGCGGTCCGGCCATTTTTTTGTGGCGTCAGCGACTCCGTGCGGCATCTTACCGCCATGCCCAATCTGATCATCCGTCCCGAATGGTACATCCCGGAGCGTCGAGTCACCCCGGAATCCGCCTTCCAGAACCGCCGTCGCTTTCTCCAGCAAATGGGCCTTACCGGTGCCGGCTTGCTCGCTGCGCAGGGCCTGCTTGCGGCCGATGCCCCCAAGTCCGCTGCCAAGCTGTATCCTCCGCGGCGCAACATCAGTTACGACCCCGGCTGGACGCTGACCGACGAGAAGACCGCTGCCACGTATAACAACTTCTACGAATTCACGACCCAGAAGG
This sequence comes from uncultured Akkermansia sp., assembly GCA_964623105.1. Classification (GTDB taxonomy): domain Bacteria; phylum Verrucomicrobiota; class Verrucomicrobiia; order Limisphaerales; family BJHT01; genus BJHT01. The sequence continues at coordinate 26,194 of CAZUUP010000008.1, read as the reverse complement.
AGCGCGTTCACCAGTTGACCGCAAAATTTGAAATCGACCCGTGGCCGCTGGAAGTCACCGGGTTGGTCGAGAAGCCCCTCAAGATTGACGCGGCCGAACTCCTCGAGCAAATGGGCGTCGAGGAGCGGGTGTATCGTTTCCGCTGTGTCGAGGCATGGGCGATGATTGTGCCGTGGACGGGCTTTCAACTCAGCAAACTCCTCGAAAAAGTCCAACCCAAGCCCGAGGCTAAGTTCGTCAAATTCCTGACCGCCAACCGCCCCGAGCAGATGCCCGGCATCCAGCGTTTGCGCGGTTATCCCTGGCCTTACACCGAGGGACTGCGGGTTGACGAGGCGATGAACCCGCTCACGCTCGTGGCCTCGGGCATTTACGGCAAGCCGCTGCCGAAGCAGCACGGCGCGCCCCTGCGTCTCGTGGTGCCGTGGAAATACGGTTACAAGAGCATCAAGTCGATTGTGAAAATCGAACTCACGGCCACGCAGCCGGCCACGCTGTGGGAGACCCTCGCACCCGAAGAATACCCCTTCGAGTCGAACGTGAACCCCGCCGTCCCCCATCCGCGCTGGTCCCAGGCCAGCGAACGCCTGATCGACACCGGCGACCGCGTCCGCACGCTCCCCTACAACGGCTACGCCAAACAGGTGGCCAGCCTCTACAAACCGTAAGCGCCCGTTCCTCCCATGCCGCTCCCGGTCATCACGGTCCAACAGATGCGGGATTGGGAGGCCGCCACATGGGCCAGTGGTATCCGCGCCAGCGATGTCATCGCGTCGGCCGGTTTGGCGGTTGCCCGCAAGGCGCTTGAACTTACCCGGCCGCAAGATCGCATTCTGATTCTCGCCGGCAAAGGGCACAACGGGGACGATGCCCGCGCCGCAGCCGCCGGTCTGGCCGGGCGGGAGGTGAAAGTTCTGGACGTGCTCGACCCGATTGCCGCCGCCGTCGCTTTCCCGGCGCATATCCGCACGAGGCCAGCCCTGCTGATCGACGGGCTCTTCGGCATCGGCCTCAACCGCCCGCTGTCGTCGGAATGGCGAAACCTGCTGGAGCAGATCAATCAGTCCGGCCTTCCCGTGCTGGCCATCGACATCCCGTCGGGCCTGGACGCTGACACGGGTGACACTCACGGGGCGGCATTGTCCGCTACGGTCACCTTGACCCTGGGTGCGCCCAAGGTCGGCTTGCTGAAAGCCGCGGCCGCGCCGTTTGTCGGTCGGCTGGAAGTCGCCCCGGACATCGGCCTCGTTGCGTGCCCCGCACACAGCGAGATGCAATGGGTCGAGCCGGCGGATTTTGCGGATTTCCCGCCGCGTCGTCCGGCGCACGGTCACAAGGGCACCTTCGGTCACCTCGGCATTGTCGCCGGGAGCCGCGGATACCACGGTGCCGCCGTCCTGGCTGCGCGTGCCGCGTCGCGGGCCATGCCCGGGCTGATCACCCTCTTCACGCCCGAAGATGTTTACGTGCCGGTGGCCGCCCAGTTGCAAAACGTGATGGTCCGTCCCGGTCGTCCCACGATTGCCGACCTGCATCAATTTTCCGCCGTCCTGCTTGGCCCGGGACTCGCCGACGAAAAGGTGGCTGCCGAACTTCGCGATCTCGTCGCCGAGATCTGGCGCAATCTCGACCGGCCGGTCATCGTGGATGCCTCCGCGCTCGACTGGCTGCCGGCGGGGCCGACAGCCGCCCGCGCCCTCCGCGTCATCACCCCGCATCCGGGTGAAGCGGCCCGCCTTCTCCAAACGACCGCCCGCGAGATCCAATCGGACCGTCCCGCAGCCGTTCGCAGTCTCGCCGCGCGTCTTGGTGGTGCCCATGTCGCGCTCAAGGGCTGCCACACCCTCATCGGCACCGCCACCGGACCTCTGTATGTCAACAGCTCCGGCAATCCCGGTCTCGCGCAGGGCGGCAGCGGGGATCTCCTTGCCGGATACTTGGGAGGATTGCTCGCCCAGCCCGCCCTCTCGGCGTTTCCGCTGACCGCGATTCGCTACGCCGTCTGGCAACACGGCGCAGCGGCTGACGACCTCAGCGCCCGATGCAAATCCTGGACGCTCGACGACCTGCTCGCCATCCTGGGCAACCGATAGCGAAATAACGCCGCCGCGTCCTCCCTCGCGCGCTCCCGCTTCGTGGAAGTCCGGCCAACGCCGGCGGTGCCCGTGAATCGGCGCGAATTTGATTTACCAGCCCGCGTGCGCTGGTGTTAACTTTCCCCATGAACCGGCCGCTCAAAACCGCCCTTGCTTTCGTCCTGCTGACACTTTTCGCCAGCCTGACTTCTGGCGCCGATTTCTCCCTCAAGGACGGCACTGTCGTCAAAGGCGAGCCGGTCGCTCCCGACACCAAGGGCGTCATCTTCAAATCCGAGTCCGGCACCTTCAGCACCCGCATCGAGTGGACCAAGTTCTCCCAGGAGGCCCTCCGGGAACTCGCCAAGAATCCCAGGGTCGCGAAGCTGGTTGAAAATCTCCTCGACGCCCCGGCCAGCGCCGAAGGCGACAAGGAGGAGAGCATCGTAGTCCCGGAAAAACCCAAGAAACCAGCCCCCGTCGTTCGCGATTATCCCAAGCCCGATCGCAACGCTCCCCAGTTTGGTTTCCTGTCCGGTTTCAGCACCCCCATCGGCATTGTCATGCTTCTGATTCTCTACGCCGCCAACATCTACTGTGGTCACGAAATCGCCATCTTCCGCCGTCGCCCCAAGGCGCTCGTCTGCGGCGTCGCTGCCGGCGTTCCTGTGGTGGGGCCTTTGCTTTTCCTTTGCCTCCCCACCATCCCGGAAAAGCCCCTCAACCAGGTGGTCGAAGAAGCCCCGGCTGCCGCCGCGCCTGCGCCCAAGGCCCATGGAGCCCCGAAGGCCCACGGAGCCAAAACTGCCCCCGCCCACGGCGCTCCGGACGATGCGGCTGCGCACGCCGAGGCCCCGGCCGAAGGCGAGGCCGCCGCGGAGGAACCGCCGCCGCCCCCGCCGCCACCCGCCGTCAAACTGCCCTCCTACAAACGCGGTGAATTCACCATCAACCGCCGCTTCATCGAGACCAAGCTTTCCTCCTTCCTCAAAGTCGTCCCGAGCGAAGCCGAGAAAGGCCTGGTCGTCGTCATGAAGACCGCCCGCGGGGAATTCATCGGCCGCCGCATCACCAAGATCACCCCGGCCGACATCACCCTCGCCATTGGGGACGAAAACGCCTACTACGACCAGCTCATCACCTACAACGACATCCTGGAAATCGAGGTTCGCCAGAAAGACGCCTGATTATGAAGTACCGCACCATCCTGCTCTTTGGCGCTCCCGGTTCCGGCAAAGGCACCCAGGGCAAAATCATCGGCACCATCCCCGGTTTTTACCACCTTGCCTGCGGCGACCTCTTCCGCAACCTCCGCATTGACAGCCCGCTCGGTCGCGTCTTCATCGACTACTCCAGCCGCGGCCAGCTTGTGCCCGACGAGCCGACCATCGAACTCTGGGAAAACCACATCAACGCCCAGACCCAGCTCGGCCGCTTTCATCCTGAACGCGACACCCTTGTGCTCGACGGCATTCCCCGCAACGCCAATCAGGCCCATATCCTACGCGACACGCTCGATGTTCGCGGCCTCTTCAGCCTCACCTGCACCGATGTCAACAAGCTTACCGAGCGACTCCAGCGCCGCGCCTTGCGGGACAACCGGCTCGACGATGCCAACATCGAAGTCATCCGCCAGCGTCTCCAGACTTACGAACTCGAAACCCGCCCCGTCCTCGATTTCTACGGACCGGAACTTGTCCACGCCATCGACTCCACGCAGGACCCCCTGCGCGTCCTCACCGACATTCTCAATATCGTCGTCAAGACTCTCTAGCCACGCTCATCCGGTTGGCCGCGCCATCCGCAAATCGCCGCCACCTTGAACGCCGGAATTCCCCGGACCCGTGCCTGACTCTCAAACTTTGCGCCGTGGGCTGGTCGCCGCTGATCTTCCCCCCGCCGCCAATCACTCCTGATTTGCCGTCGTGGCCACCCCGATTCGCATTGTTTTCATGGGCACCGCCGAACTCGCCTGCGCGAGCCTTGCCGCCCTCGCTGCGTCACCCGCCTGCCAGCTCAGCGCCGTGGTCACCCAACCCGATCGGCCGAAAGGCCGGGACCTCAAACTGCAGCCCTCCGCCGTCAAGGCACTTGCCCTGACCCATCAACTCCCCGTCCTTCAACCCGAGCGTGCCCGCGCGGAAGACTTCATCGCCCAGCTCCGCGCTCTCGCCCCCGACCTCATCGTCGTGGTTGCCTACGGACAAATCCTCCCGCAGGCCATTCTCGATCTGCCCCGCTTTGGCTGCCTGAACGTCCACACCTCCCTCCTTCCCCGTTACCGCGGCGCCGCGCCCATCCAGTGGGCGATCCTCGAAGACCAACCCCTTACCGGCGTCACCGTCATGAAGATGGACGCCGGTCTTGACACCGGCGACATCCTCTCCGTCGCTACGACGCCGATCCAACCCGACGACAACTCCCAGACACTCCACGACCGCCTTGCCACCCTCGGTGCCCGGCTGCTGCTCGAAACTATCCCTGGCTACGTTCGCGGCGAAATCCTCCCCCGTCCCCAACCGGCCGAAGGCGCGTCCTACGCCCGCAAGATCGCCAAGCAGGACGGCGCCCTCGATTGGTCTCAGCCAGCCCGCACCTTGTGGAATCGCATCCGCGCCTTCACCCCCTGGCCCGGCGCGTTTACCCACCTCCCGGCCGGCCCCAAGCCCGTGCTCTTGAAAATCTGGCGCGCCGAAATCGAAGCCGCCCGCTCCGGCCACCCCGGTGAAATCCTGCAAGCCGACAAATCCGGCCTCGTCGTCGCGTGCGCTTCGGGGGCCTTGCGGATTCTTGAACTCCAACGCGAGGGTGGACGCCGCCTCGGTCCTGCCGACTTTCTCGCCGGCAATCCCCTGACCGTTGGAATTCGCCTCGCGCCCGTGCCCCCGGCGAAAGTCTGAAATTCGTGGGAAACCGCGCACGCGCGCCATGTCACCGCGTGTTGCCTATCCCCACGCTCCCTGTCTCCCCTCTCTCTTTCCCTCCATCCTCCTCTCCGCCCCACTTACTTCGACAACGCCACAATATACCGTTGAAACCGCTCGACTTCTTCCGGCCGCCCGAGGTTCGTGTAGATTTGATGCAGGTTCGAGCACATCCGCAGCAGGATGCGCCGCGGCGACATGGGCGTCAGAAAAAGCTCGAACGATTCGTGCCCCGTGCTCACCAGGAACTTCACGCAATCATTGCGCGACAGCAGCCGTCCCTTGTTGAAGACGTCGATGTAGAACTCCCGCACCGCCGACTGATGCCGGCAGATGAAATGACCCGGCATGCCCACGCCCGTGATAGGCAGCCGCAGCCGCTTGGCGATCATCATGTACAACGCGCAGAGACTGATCGGATTCCCGAGCCGCCGGTCGATCACCCGGTTCAGGTAACTGTTGTCCGGATGATAATAATCCTTCGCGTCCCCGCGAAACGCCACGTGCTCGAACAGATACCGGTTGATCGTTGACAGCGTGGTCTCCACGCTCCCGCTCAAATCCAGCCGCTCCCGCAACTCCGCCGCGAAACTGTCCAGCATCGCCTCGTAGGCCGCGATGTTGAGGTCCGGGAACCGCGTGCGCGCCAGCAGCCACACCCCTGTCTCCAGATCGAGATCCTCCCCGTGGCTGACGCAGAATCCGAGGAAGCAGTTGTCCGTGTTCTGCCGCTCGAAGTGCGCGATGATCTCGGTCGCGCGCCGCCGCAGCAAGGGATCCCGGCTCAGCGCGTGCGGTCGCAGCCACTCCACCACCGCCGGACCATGCGCGACGATCGTGCTCCGGATCTGCTTGTAGATCTCGGGATCCTCGTCGGCCAGCAGTGTCAGCAGGGCATTTTTGGTGCTTTCTGCGAGTGGGGCAGGCAGGCGCCGTTCGGTGGTGAGCGTGCTCATCAAGCGGCGAAACAATGCCACCGTTGCCGCCGCTTTTCAACCGCCATCCGAGATAAAATTCGTCCCCGCAGCGCGCCTGTCCCGCCGTCGCCCGTCCCGATGCGTTTGGTGAAGGGCGGGCCGGGCGCGACGTGAAGGTGCCCGTGGAAGCTCCGACAAAGCGAGGTGTTCATGCCGCAGAGCGACGGGAAACGGCCCGGGCGGAGCGCGGGCGTCCCGGTCACCTCCGATCGCGTGTGGAGGCGATTGAGGCGGGGATGCGGAAGAGCCCGGCGGCGGGCGGAGCCCTTGGAGGACGGGTCGGCGGCTACGCGAGGGTGGGCCGAGGAAGGGCGCGAGGCTGGCGATTGCGGGGGGATGCGGCGTTTGGAATCACGGGGCAGGGAGATTATAGAAGCAGAGCCACCCGCCGATCTGTGAGCCCAGCGTAATGCGGTCCTGCTTGTACCAGTTTACGCGGCCGTCCTCGAAGAGGAAGTTCCCGCCTTCCATGATGTCCTGATTGGCACGGTGGCTGGTGAAGGCGACATTGGCGGACTGGCCCGCCATGGATCCGACGCCGGTGATGGTTCCGCGCACCGCGGTTGGGGTGTACGGCATTCCGGTAGGTTGCGGGCCAGGGGTGCCCTGGATTTGCAGCATGTCGGAGACGATAGGGGCATCACGGTAGGGACTGTCGAGACGGGTTCGCGCCAGCCCGTTGCTGACGGAACCGAAATACGTATGCCCGCCTTCGGGAACCGTCCGTCCGACCAGGTAGAAATAACCGGACAATTCCTGATGCGGCGTGCCGGGATCTCCGTAGGCGGCGCCGGCGTTGGGTTGAACCACGAGGCGGTCCACCGCGCGGTGATATTCGCCGGTCGGGCAGTAGAGCGGGCTGTTTTTCGTGCTCGAGGCCGAGGCGGTTGCGGGAAGCATGTAGTGTTTGTAAAAGTAGAGCACGGAAGGTCCGACCCAGCTCACGTGCTGTCCGAGGCCCGGACCGTCGGTCCCGGCGGGCATGCGGGTGTCGTGGTCAGCCGCGTAAACGTTCACGCCGACACCCCATTGTTTGAGGTTGCTGGTGCAGAGCGTCCGGTTGGCGGACTGCTTGGTCCGGGCGAGGGCGGGCAGCAGCATGGAGGCAAGGATGCCGATGATGGCAATCACCACCAGCAGCTCGATGAGCGTGAAGCCAGCGGGATGCGAAGCCGGGCGGGGAGACGGATGCGGGTGCATGGGAGGTGGTGGTGGGAAATGTGGTGAATCTACCGGGGGATTGTCAAGCAGTGGGAAAATATTCCAATGGGTGCCTGCGACATCGGAAATGCGTCCGTCCCGTGGTTGGCCAGACATAAAAGTTGTTTCCTCACCCCGCCCGACTTCGTTAGCCTTCCGAAACATGAAAATCCTGTCCCTCCTCATCGCCTCCGCGCTTTCCCTCGCCTCTGCCGGCGCGGAAGACAACTGGACTCAATTTCGCGGCCCCCACGGCAACGGCCACTCCGACGCCACCGGCCTGCCCTTGAAATGGAGCGCCACAGAAAACGTGAAATGGTCCGTCCCCATCGCTGGCAAAGCGTGGTCCTCGCCCGTCATCTGGGGTGAGCAGGTCTGGGTGACCACCGCCACCCCCGACGGTCAGCAGCTTTCCGTCGTGTGCGTGAACAAGGCCGACGGCAAAGTCCTTCACAATCTCAAGCTCTTCACCGTCGCCAACCCCCAGTTCTGCCACAAATTCAACTCCTATGCCTCCCCCACGCCCGCCATCGAGGACGGCCGCATCTACGTCACCTTCGGTTCCCCCGGCACCGCCTGCCTGGACACCAAGACCGGCAAAGTCCTCTGGGAACGCCGTGACTTCGAGTGCAACCACTTCCGGGGCGCCGGTTCCTCCCCGGTCATTTTTGACAACCTGCTCCTCCTCCACTTCGACGGCAGCGATCTTCAATATGTCGTCGCGCTCGACAAACAGACCGGCAAAACCGTCTGGAAAACCAACCGCTCCGTCGATCACAAGGATCTCCTCCCCAACGGCAAGGTCCAGGCCGATGGCGATATGCGCAAAGCCTTCGCCACCCCCCACGTCGAAACCATCGCCGGCCAGCCCGTCATGATCAGCCAGGGCGCCAAAGCCCACTACGGCTACGATCCCCGCACCGGCAAGGAACTCTGGCGCGTCGAGGAACGCGGCCAGCACTCCGCCAGCACCCGCCCCGTCTTTGGTAACGGACTCATCTACCTGCCCACCGGCTTTTCCAAGGGGCAGCTGCTTGCCGTCCGTGCCGGCGGCTCCGGCCACATCACCGACACCCATGTCGCCTGGCGCGTCAACCGCGGCGTCCCCAACAAACCCTCCCTCCTGCTCCACGGCGATCTCCTCTTCATGATTGACGACGGCGGGGTAGCCGCGTGTGTCGATGCGAAAACCGGGACCGACGTCTGGCGCGAACGCGTCGGCGGCAATTACTCTGCCTCCCCGATCCTCGCTGAAGGCCGCATCTATTTCCTCAGCGAAGAAGGCAAGGCGACCGTCATCGAAGCCGGCCGCCAGTTCAAAGTCCTGGCCGAAAACTACCTCGGCAAAGACAAGGACACCGATGGCTTCATGGCCTCTCCCGCTGTTTCCGGCAAAGCTCTTTACCTCCGCACCCGCACCCAGCTCTACCGTATCGAAAACTGAACCTCGCTCCCGGGAAGAAACTGCCCGCCTCCGCCCACCATGGCTCACGGTGTGAAGCCGGCTTCATCCCAGCGAGAAGAATGATTCCGCCCTTGCTGACACCAAGCCCGTGCTTTTGTGGCGGTTTTCATCCCAGCCCGTTTGAAATTCCCGTCCAGGCGCGGTAAACCTATCGACCTTTATGTCCACCACCTACCGAGAAGAGAAACTGACCGAGATCTCCAGCAAATTCCAGATTTACGGCCAGGTCATGCACGCCGAGTCCTGCAAGATCGGCCACATCAACGAAACCTACTCCGCCACCTACGATCAGGGCGGCACCCGTGTCCGCTACATCCACCAGAAGATCAACCAGCACGTCTTCAAAGACCCCGAGGGCGTCATGGACAACATCATGCGCGTCACCGGCCACCTCCAGAACAAGCTCCGGGCCGAGCGCGCCCCCGAGCCCACCCGCCGCACCCTTACCGTCGTCCCGGCCCGCGACGGCAGACCCTTCTATCGCGATGACGAAGGCGAATACTGGCGCACCTTCGTGTACGTCGAGCGCACCCAGACCTTTGAATCCGTCCAGACCCCCGCCCAGGCCCTCGAGGCCGGCAAAGCCTTTGGCAAATTCCAGCGCCTCCTTGCCGACCTCCCCGGCGCCCGCCTCGTCGAGACCATCCCCGGCTTTCACAACACCCGCAACCGCTTCAACGCCCTCCAGCAGGCCGTCAAGGAAGACCACTACAACCGCGCCCAATCCGCTGCCAAAGAGATCGAATTCGCCCGCAAACACGAACCCATCGTGGACATCCTCCTCCAGGCCCTCGCCGATGGCCGCCTCCCCGAGCGCATCACCCACAACGACACCAAGTTCAACAACGTCATGCTCGACATCGAGACCGGCGGCGAAATCTGCGTCGTGGACCTCGACACCGTCATGCCTGGGCTCGTCCACTACGACTTCGGCGACATGGTCCGCACCACCACCAGCCCCACCCTCGAGGACGAGCGCGATTTGAGCAAAGTCCGGATGCAGATGCCCATGTTCGAGTCCCTCGCCCGCGGCTACATGTCCGAAGCCGGCGCCTTCCTCACTCCCGCCGAGAAATCCCACATCGCCTTCGCCGGCAAACTCATCACTTTCACCATCGGCCTGCGCTTTCTCACCGACTATCTCAACGGCGACAAATACTTCCGCGTCCACCGCGCCGGCCACAACCTCGACCGCGCCCGCACCCAGTTCAAACTGGTGGACTCCATCACCCGCCACGAGGAGCAGATGCAAGCCTTCGTGGACGCGCTGTAGTCGTGGGGTGCCGCAACGGCGGCGCAAGGGTTGGCTGCTTCCGCCCGGCCCAAGAAACGGCCATGGCGAGGCGCTGAAGATTCCGGGAACTATTGCTTAATTCGCTGAACGCCCTCGTTGATGCCCGATGCCCCCCCGGCGTAATCAATTTCTGCGTGGCGCGAGACTTTTGGCGGCTCGCAACCGGCGTGTATCGCTAGCGGCGCGCAGGCTTGATCTGTAACCGAAGTTCTCTCTTCTCCCATTTTGGCCGAATCAATGGAGTTGAATTGGGAGCGCACGCCTCCCTCGCGCCGTGGTGGGTGTCGCGGCCATGACTTCGTTCGACCGTCCTCGCGTGGCTCGATTGGAAGGGGTGGGTGGGAAGTGTCGCAGTTGCCTTCGGGACGCTGGAAACGGCACGCCGGAGGCGTGCGCTACCACAGACCCAGATGCTTGATTCTGCCTTTGAATTTACACGCGGTTTGCTGTGCCCTTTTCCCTTGTCGGCCCCGGCGCTTCTCCACATCCTCGCGGGATGCCTGAGCGGATCGTGACCGATGTGTTGACGAAGCCGGATGTGGCGCTCGAAATGACGCTGCGCCCGTCGCTGTTTTCCGATTTCACGGGCCAGGCGAAGGTCAAGGAACGGCTGGAGATCGCCGTCCAGGCCGCGCAGCAGCGGAAGGAGTGTCTCGACCACATCCTGCTCAGCGGTCCGCCCGGGCTGGGCAAGACCACGATCGCCAACATCATTGCCAAGGCCATGGGTGGCAGCCTCAAAGCCACGAGCGGACCCACCATCGAGAAGGCGGGCGACCTGGCCGGATTGCTCACGAACCTCGAGGCTGGCGATGTCCTGTTCATCGACGAAATCCATCGCCTCCAGAAAACCATCGAGGAATACCTCTATCCCGCGATGGAGGATTTCAAACTGGACATCATCATCGATCAGGGGCCTAACGCCCGGAGCGTCCGCCTGAGCCTGCCGCGTTTCACGCTGATCGGCGCCACCACCCGGAGTGGTCTGCTCACCGCGCCGCTGCTCACGCGCTTCGGCATCCGCGAGCGGCTGGATTATTACCAGACCGAGCAGTTGCAAAAGATTGTGATACGATCGGCCCACCTCCTGGAGATCGAGATTGATCCCGCCGGCGCCCACGAGATCGCGCGCCGGAGCCGGGGCACACCGCGTATTTCCAACAATCTCCTCCGCCGTGTGCGCGATTATGCGCAGGTCCGGGGTGACGGACGCATCACTGCCGCGATCGCGGACCGCGCGCTGGCGATGCTGGAGATTGACCAGCACGGGCTGGACGAAATGGACAAGCGCATTATCGAGACGATCGTGGTGAAGTTCGGCGGCGGTCCCGTGGGCGTGAACTCGCTGGCGGTGGCGGTCGGTGAGGAACCGGACACGATCGAGGAAGTGTACGAGCCGTATCTGATCATGGAAGGTTACTTGAACCGGACGCCGCAGGGACGCATCGCCACGGAACTGGCCTATCAGCGCCTGGGGCTTAAGCCGCACGTGGGGGCGCAGCCCAAACTGCTTTGAGCGGCTGAGCGCTCACGGCGGCTTTCCCACGGCAGAACTGGTCGAGGGGAGGGCCGGCGGGCGAAAACCAAAACGGCGGAATTGGATGGGGAGCGTACGCATCTCGTGTTCCGCTTGCCGACGTGTTGGCTCCGGACACGATTTCGTTTCTTCGTCGGAGCCTGCACCTGTAACAGCGTGTTTGAAAAGCTTGCCCGGTGAGGGCACCGGGCCTACAGACAATGGGCTTTTCGGCCCAAGCTTGTAGGCCGCGTGCCCTCGCGCGGCGGTTCTCGAGAGTTTTCAAACACGCTCTAAGATGGGGACGAGGTGGTGTGCGGGAAGCGCGCCGTGCTGCGGGGGCGTATGCGGTCCCAGGTCAGGGGTGGCGTATTGAGCGAGGGAGTGGAGTTACGGTCGGAACGGGGCGTGGGGTGCGGAGGTTGGCGCTGGTGGGGAGGGGCGGGGGTTGGCAGGGGAATTGGGGGCAGGGGAATGGGGAACGAATTGAGGGCTGGCGAGTGGGGCTTGGCGACAGCCGTGGGAGAGGAGTATTATCAACTGTGCGGATAAATCGGGGCCGCAGAAAGACGATGCACAAAGCGGGGAGAGTTGTAGGGCTCAGCAAAGCGGAACAGAGCAGCAGGCGGTGCGTGTGAGTCAATTCGGGCGCTCCCGTCGTGCGAGCGGATTGAGTGTGCGGGAAGGCCGCGCGCCGGCGGACTAGGCCCGTGGCAGAAGGGTGGAGTTGGGGGGTGCAGGGGGCGGTCGGTCGGCAATGGGAGGGCAAAATGGGGCTTGGCCGGTGGGTTGGGGCGTGCGAGGTTTTTAGCCACTACTCCATGTCCTTCCCGGTCGGGGACGGAGTCGGATGGACGGGGATTGCTGCTGGCAGGCGATTTTGAAAACGAACCAGGAAGATGTGGGTTGGGCGTGGCCGCGACGGTGGATTGCCGGGGGGTTGGCGATCATCACGTTGCTGGTTTATCTGCCGGTGCGGAATCACGATTTCATCGATTACGATGACAATGTCTATGTGTACAAGAATGAGCTGATCCAGCGGGGGTTCACCTTGGAGGGAGTGAAGTTTGCGTTTGGGAAGGTGCATGGGCGGGACACGTACTGGCATCCGGTGACGTGGGTGTCGCACATGGTGGATTGCGAATTGTTCGGGCTGGCGGACGGTCCGCAGCATCTGGTGAACGTGGGGTTCCATGTGGTCAATGTGGTGCTCCTGTTCTTGTGGTTGGAGGGGCTGACGGGGAGTTGGCCAATTCCGCGTGATCGTAGCAGGTTGCGGATTTGAATTGGTTATGACTGACAACCCTGAATGGCAGCCGTGTCCGTGTGCGCAGCCGGCGGACGAATCGTCGGTCGCGTGGCGGCCGCGCCTGCTCTTTGCCGGGCGCGATTATGTGACCGGCGATGCCTTCACCGTGGTGGAATGTCCGCAGTGCGGACTAGTTCGCACGCAGCCACGTCTCAGCGCGGCGGTGCTCGCGAAATATTATCCGAAGAGTTATCACGGAGCCGCCGGGGCGCGGCGATTTCCGAGCGTGGTGGAGTGGTTGCAGAACTGTCTGTACTCGGCCCGCGCGGCGCGGGTGGAACGCGCGGCCGGCGGGCGGCCCGGACGCGTGCTGGATGTCGGCTGCGGGCGCGGGCATTTGCTGCGGGCGTTTCAGCGGCGCGGGTGGCAGGTCGCGGGCACGGAGATCGACCGGCACACTGCGGAGTTGGTGCGCGCGGAAACGGGCGCGGATGTGCGCCCCGGCCTGCTGGAGGCGTTTGGCGCCGACGCTGGCGGATTCGACGCGGTGGTGCTCTGGCATGTGCTGGAGCATCTGCACGATCCGGCGCAGGTGCTGCGGGACTGCGCGCGGCTGCTGCGGCCGGACGGGACCCTGTTTGTCGGCGTGCCGGATGTGCGCAGTTGGGAGGCGCGGATCGGCGGCAACAAATGGTTTCACCTCGATGTCCCGCGCCACGTCACGCATTTCTCGCGTCCCGTGCTGCGCGAACTGCTGCGGCAGGGGGGATTTGCGGTGCGGGCGGAGAGCAGCCTCGCGCCGGAGTACGACCTTTTCAGTTTCATACAAACCGCGCTCAACCGGCTCGGGCTGCGCCACAACGTGCTGTATAACGCGTTGCGCTCCGGGGCCGCGCGCCTGTTCCCAATGGACGCGACCGACTGGCTGCAGGTGCTGGTTTCGGTCCTGCTGGCGATGCCGCTGAGTGCTTTGTTTTTGCCTTGGATGCTGGCGACGGTCATTTTCCGCCGCGGTGCCACGGTGGCGATCATCGCCACCAAGACCAGCCGCCTCCCGGGCGGCGGCCAGACCGGCTGACGATTTGAAAACCAGTTCCGAAAGCGAGTTGACGGTGTCCCGGCGGTGGGTCGCCGGGGTGCTCGCGTTGCTCACGCTGGTGATCTATTGGCCGACGGCAGGCCACGATTTCGTGGATTACGACGATTCCGACTACGTGTACGGGAATCAGATGGTGCTGCGGGGGTTGACCTGGGAGGGGATCGTGTGGGCGTTTACGACGACCCGCGTCGCCAACTGGCATCCGCTGACCTGGCTGTCCCACATGCTGGACTGTTCACTGTTTGGCAGCGCCCCGGCCGGGCCGCATATCGTCAATGTCCTTTTGCATGTCGCCAACGCCGTGCTGGTGTTGCTGCTGTTGCATCGCATGACCGGAGGGCTGTGGCGCAGCGCGGCGGTCGCCGCGTTGTTCGCGTGGCATCCGGTGCATGTGGAATCGGTGGCCTGGATTTCCGAACGGAAAGACCTGTTGAGCACGTTGTTCGGCCTGGCCTCGTTGATCGCATATCATCGCTACGCCACGGGGGAGGGCCGGCGTTGGTACGGGCTGTCGCTCGGGGCGTTCGCCCTCAGCCTGCTTGCCAAGCCGATGCTGGTGACCTTGCCTTGTGTCATGCTGTTGCTGGACTACTGGCCGCTGGGGCGGCTGTTTCCGCAGTGGAACGCGGGTGCGTCGGGGCGTTCGCCCACCGCTCCCGGCGGCGCTCGGGTTGACCGTCCGGCGGTCATCGGCTTGCTCGTCGAGAAGATCCCCTTCCTGGTGGCGACGGTGGCGCTGTCCATTGTCACGCTGATCGCGCAGCGGGGGGCGATGATGTCGGTGGTCAAACTGTCGCTCACCGAGCGGATCATCAATGCCGGCGTGGCTTATGCCGCGTATCTCGGGAAAACTTTCTGGCCCGTCAACCTCGCCTGTCCCTATGTCGATCGGTCGTGGCCGCCGGCCACGGTGGGGCTGGCCATTGGGGTGCTCGTCACCGTCTCCGTGCTGGTCTGGGTGGGGCGGCGGAAAAAGTATTTGACCGTCGGTTGGTGCTGGTTTCTGGGGACGCTGGTCCCGGTCATCGGCTTGATCCAGGTGGGAACGCAGACCATGGCGGACCGGTACACGTATTTTCCATTGCTCGGGATTTTCCTGATGCTGGCGTGGGGGGGCGACGAGTTGTTCCGGTGGCGTTGGCCGGCCCAGCGTCGGTTGTTGCCAGGGCTGGCCGTCGGGGTCGCCGTCGCGTGCGCGGTGCTGACTTCGCGGCAGGTGAGCTATTGGAAGGACAGCCGGAGCCTGTTCGAGCGGGCACTGGCGGTGACGGCGAACAACTGGGTGGCGCGCAATGCCCTGGGGGCCGAGGCGATTCGCCGGGGCGACTTGCTGGCCGCCTACTCGCACCTCAGCGAAGCGGAGCGGCTCTGCCCCGAGGACCAGGACGTCCGCTACAATCTGGCGCTGACGGCGGTGAAAATGAACCGGCTCGCGGAGGCGGAAACCCGCCTCGCCGCGATCATCGCCCGCGCGCCCAACCATGCGCGGGCATTGAACGGGATGGGGTATCTACGAACGCTCCAAGGTCGGTTTGACGAAGCCCAGGGCTACTGCCGGCGCGCGTTGCAATTGGATCCGGAAATCGAGGAGGCGCGCATCAATCTCGAGCTGATCCAGACCGGGGCGGCCAAGGCGTTTCCCGAACTGACCGCGCTCAAAGCCCGGTTGGGGACCGAGCCGGGGAATGTCGAACTCCGGCTGCGCGCCGCGGCGCTGCTGGTCACCGTGCTGCGGCCGCAGGAGGCGACCAGTTACTATCAAAAGATCCTGGAACAAAATCCCGCCGAACCGCGGGCCTTGACCGGGCTGGGGACCTTGGCGGCCAGCGGGGGAAACGACGAGGAAGCGCTGAAGCTGTTGGAGCGCGCGGTCGCCGCGGATGGCAAACACGGCGAAGCCCGCGTGCAACTCGGGGCCGTGCTGGAACGCCTCGGGCGCGTGGAGGAAGCACTGCGGCAGTACGAGTCCGCAGTGCAGGTCCGGCCCGAGCTGGCGGAGGCCTGGGCCGGTCTGGGTTTGTTGCATGCGAAGACCGGGCGGATGGGGGACGCGGTGGGCGAGTTGGATCGGGCGGCTGGTCTGCGACCGGACGATGCGGAGTATCGGATGCGGGCCGGATTGGCGGCGGCCAATTTTCAACGGGTGGAGCCGGCCACGCGCCATTTGCGCGCGGCCCTGCAGTTGCGTCCCGACTGGCATCTTCCGTTGAACGCGCTGGCGTGGCTGCTGGCGACGCATCCCGACGCGGCGGCGCGCAACGGAGCGGAAGCCGTGAAACTGGCGCGGCGGGCGTGTGAGTTGACGAAGTTCGAGAATCCCCTGTTGCTGGACGTGCTGGGGGCGGCGTTGGCAGAGGCGGGGGATTTTGCCGAAGCCCAGGCGATGGCGAAGCGGGCCGTGGAACTGGCCCAGCGCCTGAATTCCCCGCAGGCGAGCAGCGAGTTCTCGGCCCGACTGGAGCTGTATCGCCAAGCCCGCCCGTATCGTCAGCCGCGCGTCTCGTCGTCGGTGCCGTAGGGACACCGAGTTCGTAGTGTTTTTGGGGCGTGAAGCGATTGCGTGCCGGCTGCGGCGGGAAGATTGGGGCTTATTCCGCACGGGAGCGAGCGGAACCTACGGTGGTTTTCCCGACGTGGGTTTGCGCGGTGGGGCGGGTTGCGCGCGGCTTCAGACTGAATGTTTTCTATTTCTCGCCCGCAACTGAGACAAAGCGTGCCATTTGCCTTCGCTGTCTGAGTCGGAATCCGCGGGCTGTGAGAAATGCGGGTGGACCGGACAAAGTAGCAAGGTGAAGGAGCCGTCGCTCGTGAATTCGCACGTTGCAATTGAGCCGAATGCTGAAATATCAATTCCGCATTGTGAGACCCGATTTTGAGCTGCGGCAGTTACGGGAAGTGTCCTTCATTCCCGGGCCGGGACTTCGGCAGAGCCTGCCATGCGCGGGGCACCGCACATCGTCGCGTTCGGCGGATTCAATCCCGTTCAAACTTTCGGTGGCCGTGGGGTGATCGAACTGCCGTCGTGAAGGAACTCGCGTGGAACTCTCTTCCTCCCAAAAGCTGCGGGGCATCGTCCTCGGGTTGATCGTCGGGACACTGGCGGTTTACTGGCCGGTTGTGGACTTCGACTTCGTTAATTTCGACGACGATCAGTATGTCTCGGCAAATCCGATAGTTCTGCGGGGATTGACGTGGGAGGGCGTCGGCTGGGCCTTCACGACGCATCATGCCAGCAACTGGCACCCCCTGACGTGGCTGTCCCACATGCTGGACACGACGCTTTTCGGAACAGGCCCCGCGGGGCCACATCTCGTCAATGTACTCCTGCACGTTGTCAACGCCCTGCTCGTTTTTGCGCTGTTCCAGCGAATGACCGGCGCGGTTTGGCGGAGCGGTATCCTGGCCGCCGTGTTTGCGTGGCATCCGCTCCATGTCGAATCGGTGGCGTGGGTGTCCGAGCGCAAGGATGTGTTGAGCATGCTGTTCGGATTGCTGGCCCTGCTCGCCTATCACCGGTACGCCACGACCGACGGCAGGCGCTGGCGCTGGTACTGGCTGTCGGTGATGGCGTTTGGTCTGAGCCTTCTCGCAAAGCCCATGTTGGTAACGTTGCCTTGTGTCTTGCTCCTGCTGGATTTCTGGCCGCTAGGGCGAGTGCCGGTCGGCGGACCGTCCAGACCGGAACCTGGTTCAGCCCGCTGCTTCTCATCGTCGCCTTCCCGGCGGATCCGCTGGCGCGACCTGCTGGCGGAAAAGCTGCCATTTCTGCTGGGCACGATCGGTCTTTCCATCGTAACCGTGCAGGCGCAAAAGGCGGGCGGCGCGCTGGTGGGAGTTGGCCTGTTTTCGATTCCCGACCGGGTTGCCAACGCGGTGTTTGCCTACGCCGGGTATCTGGGCAAAACGATTTGGCCCGCAGACTTGATTTGTCCTTATATCGAACGCCGTTGGACGGCGGCTTCGTTCGCGCTGGCGCTTGGCGGATTGTTGGCTGTCACTACGCTTGTGGTGATCTGCCGGGCGAGGAGGTATCTGACGGTGGGATGGTGTTGGTATCTGGGAACCTTGGTTCCCGTCATCGGATTGGTACAAGTCGGCAGTCAGTACATGGCGGACCGCTACACCTATTTTCCCCTGCTGGGAATTTTTGTCATGGTGTTGTGGGCCGGGGCAGAATTTGCGGCCCGGTCGCGACTGGCGAGCGGGTTCGCCAACGGGGCGGTGGTGGTGGTGCTGGCAGGCTGTCTGATTCTGACGGCGCTGCAGGTTCGCCACTGGAAGAACAGCGAGTCCCTGTTTTCTCACACACTACAGGTGGAGCCGCGAAATTTTCTCGCTGAGGAAGCTTTGGGGCACTTCTTGATGGTCCAGGGCAATCTTCCTGAAGCCATCGCGCATCTTTCTAACGCTGTCGCACTAGCGCCGCGTGAGCCAGGTCCTATGTGCAATCTCGGGCAGTCGCTCTATCGCGCTGGCCGGGCAAACGAGGCGCTCGGCTGGTTCCAATCGAATCTGGTTCGCAACCCGATGCATCCAGCCACGCTTTCTGCAATGGCCGATTTGCTGGCCAACCAAGGTCGCACAGCCGAGGCACTGGCGACCTACGAGCAGCGGCTGCAGCTGACGCCGAAGCTTGGGGCCGACCACGCCGGCATGGCCGCGTTGTTGGCGCGGGTCGGGCGCACCAACGAAGCGGAGGCGCATTTTCGCACCGTCCTGCGGCTCGAACCGTCGTCGTCGCTCGCGTATTACAACCTCGCCATTTTTTTGGGCTCGCAGCAGCGGAGCGATGAAGCCGACGAGTACTTCGTCAAAGCCGCGGGGATGGAACCGGCGCTGTTTCAGGTTCACACCCAGTGGGCCGCGCACCTGCTGCGCTCGGCGCGTCCGGCGCAAGCGTTGGGAGTGTTGCAACGCGCCCTGCCCCGGTTTCCGGAATCACCGCCGCTGCTCGACCTGCTGGCGCGTCTGCTCGCCGCCCATCCGGATGACCGGCTCCGCAATGGCGGCCAGGCGATCATGCTTGCGGAGAAAGCGAGCCAGTTGACCGAACAACGGGATCCGCGCCATCTCGACACGCTGGCCGCTGCGCAGGCGGAAGCCGGGTTGTTCCCGGCAGCAGTCGCGACCCTTGAACGGGCGCTGGAATTGGTCGCCGGGGAGCGGGCGGCACGGTTGCGGGCGGGGCTGCAGTCCCGCTTGGAACTGTATCGGCGGATGACTCCTTTCCGGGACGCGGGGGATTGGTTGGTTGGTAATTAGCCGTCACGAATCAGTCTGCAGGAGCGCCGGCTTCCGGCTGGCGAAAGCGCGATGCCAGCGGAACCCGTCAGTTGCCGCCACTCCACCCGGTGCGCTGGGTTTTAGCTCCAGCGGTGTTGCGATGCGGGCTGGGCGCTTATGTCGCCAAAATCTCTGGAGTTGCGAAGGGCGTTTGTTAAGCTCGCCCGAAATGAAACTTCTGCCCGTTCTATCACCCTGTGTCCGAGGGAGGGTTATGCCACCGGCAGTCCGCTGGCAGTTGTCAATTAACCAAGATTGCAGTGCGGCAGGTGCCAGTCGGGGAGAACCAACGGGTGCCAGCCACCGCCAATCATGCTGCTAAATAAGAAGATCGTGGTGGTCATGCCGGCGTATAACGCCGCCAAGACCTTGGTTCGGACTTATGAGGAGGTGATGGCCCATGCGTTCGTTGACAAGGTCATCGTGGTTGACGATGCCAGCCGCGACGATACGACCGAAATCGCCAGTCAGTTGCCCCACGTCATCGTTCACCGGCATCCCAAAAACCGCGGTTACGGTGGCAACCAGAAGACGTGCTACCGGCTCGCCTTGGATGAGGGTGCGGACATCGTCATCATGGTCCATCCAGACTATCAGTACACCCCAAAACTGATCCCGGCGATGGCTTATCTCATTGCCGAGGATCTTTACAGTTGCGTGCTGGGTTCGCGCATTCTCGGCGGCTATGCGCTGGATGGCGGGATGCCATATTGGAAATACGTCGCCAACCGTTTCCTGACACTGACCGAGAACTGGCTGCTGGGCGCGAAGTTATCCGAATATCACACGGGCTACCGAGCCTTTTCCCGTGCCTTGCTCGAACGGCTGCCGCTGGGCGCCAATTCCGATGACTTTGTCTTTGATAACCAAATGCTTGCCCAAGTCATCTGGTGCGGTTACACGGTCGCGGAAATTACCTGTCCCACCAAGTATTTTGCCGAAGCATCTTCCATTAATTTCCGGCGCAGTGTGACCTATGGCTTCGGTTGTCTGGGGACGGCGGCGCGCTTCCGGCTGGCCCGCTGGAACCTGCTCGGCAGCCCCTTGTTTCCCCGTGCCATCGCCGGCTAATTCCACGCAGCGTTTAAAATGAGCCTGATTTGCTGGTTCTATTCACCTCCGACTGGGTTGCCGGTCAGTTACGGTTCTGGTGGGGATAGGTTCCTTCTTGGTGCCTGGCCAGCGGCTAAGCTCGCGGCGCGACTTAGACTTATCTGGCAGACAACTTGGCATAAGTCCGGCCTAACTCTCCGCGGACGGGTTGGTTCACTCCGCGAGCTTGGCGGATGGTCCGGCTCACCGCAGTGCTCCGACGGGGACCGCCAACCAACTGTCAGGATTTGATGCTTACATGAAAATCGGCACTGATGTTCCGTCCGACCCGTTGCAGAAACTCTCGGGGTTGCTGAGTTCCCGCCGCTGGCTCGCGGCCGGTCTGGTGTTGGTGACGATGGCGATGTATTCGCCGGTCGGGGACAATGATTTCATCGAGTACGACGACGCGGACTATGTGACTAGCAACATGGTCGTGAAGCGGGGGTTGACCTGGTCGGGAATCGTCTGGGCGTTTCAAAGTAGAATTCTCGGCAACTGGCATCCCATCACCTGGCTGTCCCACATGCTGGATTGCACCTTGTTTGACGTGAATCCGGCGGCCCATCACTGGATGAGCGTTCTGGGTCATGCGGCCAACGCGGTGTTGCTCTTCTGGTTGCTCGCCCGCTTCACGGGCGCCCACTGGCGCTGCGCCCTGGTCGCCGCGCTGTTTGCCTGGCATCCGTTGCATGTCGAGTCCGTCGCCTGGGTGTCGGAGAGAAAAGACATCTTAAGCACGGGATTCGGGCTGGTGGCGCTGATATATTACCATCGCTTTGTCCGGAAACGGTCCCGCGGGTGTTACTGGGCGGCGTTGGCGCTGTTCGGTTGCAGTCTTCAGTCCAAACCCATGCTGGTGACGTTGCCGTTCGTTCTGTTGCTGCTGGACTATTGGCCTTGGCAGCGGCTGGAGTGGACGTGGGGCCGCGCCGCCGATTTTCCCGCGACCAGCGTCGGTGCCGGTGAGCCGGGGCCGGGTTTGACGATTCGGGAGGCCGTCGTGGAGAAACTCCCGTTTTTTGCCCTGGCGATCGCGTCGTCGGTGGTGACTTTCTGGGTGCAAAAGGAAGGCGGGGCGGTGGCCTCCGTGGCGGCACTCCCACTGGGAGCGCGCATCCAGAACGTGGTGGTATCTTATGCGGGCTACCTGGGACAAATGTTCTGGCCGAAAGGTCTGATTATTCCCTATCTGCTCACGAACCAGCAGACCGTGACTCGAACGGTGGTTGCCGCCGTGGTTTTGGTGGGGATCACGGGTTTGGTCTGGTGGTTTCGCCGGCTTAGATACCTGACCTTTGGCTGGTGTTTTTACCTGGGAACCTTGGTTCCCGTCATTGGTCTGGTCCATGTCGGAGAACAGGCACACGCCGATCGATACACTTATGTGCCGCTCATCGGCATCTTTGTGATGTTGGCGTGGGGCAGCGGGGAGCTATTCTCGCGCCTGCCGCGGCCCCGGGTGAGTGCCGCGGTTTGCTGGGGGCTTGCGCTGCTGGCCTGCGCGCCGATCACGTGGCGGCAGGTGCGGCTCTGGAAGGACACCGGGACGCTCTTCGAGCATACGCTGGCCCACGAACCCAACAACCGGATTGCGCTGCAACTGTTGGGTTTTTCGGCCTTGCAGTCGGGTAATTCCGGGCAGGCACTCGAGTATTTTAAGAAGTTCAACCTGGCCGCCGTTCCTTCGGCCACGTCCACGCTGATCATTGCGAGGGCACTCAGTGACATGAACCGACCCATGGATGGAATCCGGCTGATCGAGACGTTTCGCGCGCGCACGAATGCGATGACCGGAAAGCTCTGGGCGATCCTCGGTGAGTTGACCGAAAGTATCGGGGATAGGCGGCGAGCCTATGCCGAATTCCAGCGGGCGCAGGAATTCAAGGAAACCCGGCTTGTCGCGACCCTGCGGCTGGCGTTAATGAAGGCGGAAGACGGCGATCGCGCGGCGGCCGAAGCGGAATATCACAAGCTATTGGCGGAGAGTCCGGATCATCCGCATGCGTTGTTGGGACTCGCGGGGGTGAACTCAGATCAAGGCAAGACTGACGCCGCCCGGAAATTGCTCCAGCGGGCCTTGGCGACGCCGCCGTTCACGTTCGAGGACTTCTACAGTTTCGCCGTGATCCAAGCGAAGCTGGGTCTGACCAGCGAGGCGGAACGGAACTACTTGAACGCCATTGAGCGGAACCGCTTGCACTTCGACTCCCATTACAATTTGGGCAATCTCTACGCGCGAAACGGTGCGGTCACCAATGCCGTGGGGTTTCTCAACCGGGCCGTACAACTCCGTCCCTACGCCCCGCAGGCCCGCAACAACCTGGGGGTTGCCCTCGCGACCGCCGGGCGATTGCAGGAGGCTGCCAGCCAGTATCGTGAGGCCATCCGGCTGGCTCCAACCCAGCCGGATGCCTATTATGGTCTGGGCCGGATCATGGAAATGCAGACCAATTATGTGGGCGCAGCGGGCCAGTATTCCAAGGTGCTCGATCTTAGTCCGGGCTTTGTGAATGCCCGCATCGGACTCGCCCTGGTCCTGAACCAGAACGGGCAGTGGAGTAATGCGGTGCCGCAGTGGGAGCAGGTCTTGAAAGCCCGGCCGGAGAGCGGCATCGCGCACTACCAATTGGGAGTAGCTTTGCTCAAACTCAAACGGACGGCCGAAGCGGTGCCGCATCTCGACCGCGCCGTCACGTTGCGGCCCACTGATCCGATTGCCGGGGACACCCTGGCCCGGGTGCTGGCCACTTCGCCCGAGGCTTCCCTTCGCAACGGGGCGCGCGCCGTGGCGCTCAGTGAGGGAATCTGCCAGCCGCGGGAGCAAGCTCCGGCGGCATTCTTGGAAACGCTCGCGGCGGCGTATGCGGAAACCGGGGCCTTCGACAAGGCGCGCACCACCGCGGAGCTGGCGCTGACTTCCGCGCGGGCGGCCAAAGACAACACTCTGGCGGGGCGGCTCCAAGAACAGATCGCCTTGTATCAGGCCGGGCGCCCATTCCGGGCGGGGCCTTAGCCGCGATCGGGCATCGCGGCCGACAGGCGCGCGGCTTTCACGCCGACTAATTCCCAGCAATTTTCATGATGAACCTTATTTGCTGGGTCTGCTCACCGCTGGCGGTGTTGTTCCTCGGTGCCGGCTCCGATTTGGACCAAGTGCTTTCGCTCGCATTGCCGACGGCGGGATTCGGGGCGCGAGCTAAGTTCGTCTTGGAAGCAATCGTAAACCGGCCCTCAATCGCGCGGATTTTTTCAAGCCATCCAACTATCCGCAGCACTCATAGTCTGGAGCTGCTAATTTGCCGGTCCGAGTATCGCTTTCATCATGTGCGACCGATGTTTGGATGAGGCGATGACCGCGCTCCGCCTTGCAAGTTACTGGTTAGTTCAGTTCACTCACTCACGACCGCAAGTCTGACATGTCAAATACCTCCGCGAACCGCAATCCCGCCGGCGACGCTGCCGGTCAACAAGTCATTGTCACTGGCGGCGCTGGGTTCATTGGTTCCCATTTGACAGAACGGCTGCTCGCCGACGGTTGGCGGGTGGTAGTCATTGACGATCTGTCCACCGGTAGTTTTGCCAATCTGGCTGCGGTTGCGAACCATCCCGGGCTGGAAATCATTTGTTCCAAGGTTTCCACCTGCGCCCGGCTGGGTGAGCTTGGTGCCGGGGCCGCATTTATCTTCCATCTGGCCGCCGCGGTGGGGGTGGAGTTGATTCTAAAAGAGCCGCTGGCGGCGATTCAGACCAACTTGCGGGAAACGGAGGCGATCTTGGAAGCGGCGTCGCGGTCCGGCACCCCGTTGCTGGTGACTTCCACTTCGGAAGTTTATGGCAAAAGCCCGAAACTCTGGCTCGAGGAGACGGACGACTTGATCATTGGCCAGC
Source organism: uncultured Akkermansia sp. (assembly GCA_964623105.1). Lineage (GTDB taxonomy): Bacteria > Verrucomicrobiota > Verrucomicrobiia > Limisphaerales > BJHT01 > BJHT01. Next base: position 2,129 of record CAZUUP010000008.1, on the reverse strand, counting down.
CGCATCTCAGTCGTTGGGCGTATTCCTGTTCGAAACTGATGGATGAGTTCCTTGCCTTCGCGCATGCCCGCACGCGCCATCTGCCGGTCACGGTCGTCCGGTTGTTCAACACTGCCGGACCGCGGCAGACTGGCCGTCATGGGATGGTTCTGCCCCGATTTGTCGCTGCTGCGCTGGAAGATCAACCCATCCGGATATTCGGCGACGGAACCCAGACCCGTTGCTTTTGCCATGTGGCGGACACGGTGGAGGCGTTGCTCCGGCTGCAGCGGCTGCCGTCCGCGCGGGGGGAGATTTTCAACATCGGCGGCGACGAGGAGCTTTCGATGGCCGCACTGGCTGAACGGGTCGTCGCAGAGCTCTCCTCCAAGTCGGTGATTCAATACATTCCGTACCAAGATGCGTATCCGGCGGGCTTTGAAGAAATGCCGCGGCGTCGGCCGAGCACGGCCAAACTGGAGCGAATCACCGGCTTTCGACCCGACCGGCGACTCGGCGAAATCATCGTGGATGTCGCAGAATGGCTGCGTTCAGGAGGGGGAGTGGGTTGATCGGTCCGCCGATGCTGCTCCGGTTGTGTCCGCCAGCGCGAAAGCCAGAGTTTGGCTGATGTGAATTCGGAGCGTGCGGGCTTCGGGGGCTTCCGTGGTGAGATGGTGACTGAGTCTTCGGGGGGTATTCGCTTGGTCCCAGCCTTAAGAGGTCTGAACGGCGAGTTGTTTGGCGCGCTGTCCTCGCGGAATCTGCCGGTTCCGACGGTCGGATGCCGCGGGGGCGCGGGGTTGCCGCGATTGCTGTAGTCTGATCGCCTCAGCGTCAGGGCAAAAAAAGAGCACCCGCTGGAGCGGGTGCTTTGCAGAAGGAAGTGTTCTTGAACGACTTCGGCCCCGAATCAGGGCACAATCCACCAAGTGGTGCCGGTAGCGGTGGTGGCACCGAAACCGTAGGAAGTGCCGGCGTTGTTCATAGAGGTCTGGAGGACCGAGGCGGTGGCCTGCTGCACGCTGCCGTCAGCGAACGTCAGGTTGCCTTGCAGATCGTGAATCGCATTTGCGGCGGCACCGGACCAGAAAGTGCCGGTGGCGAGGGCAGCGGTGGAAATCTGAGTGCGGCCGGTGGCGAACGACGCAACCGTCGCAGCAGTGGCCGCAGTTGCGGCACACATGTTACGGTCGGCAACGAGCAGACCGATCGGCCGGGCTTCGTCGGCGTTGTGGTTTGATGCATAGCTGACGGCGTTGTTTTGGTTGCCCCCGTTACCGAGCGAGGCGGTGGTGGTGGAGTTTCCGGGTGCGCCAGCCAGTCCGCCGAAGTCGGTGGTGCGGCTATAGGTGGAGCGAGCGCGGTCGGAGGGGCAGAGGAGCACCTTGGGGGACTGGAGTTCGTTCCACATGGCCTGATAGACCTGCCAAGCAGCGGCGGCAGTGCCGACGACGCTGCCGGGCGCCGTCAAAGTCCCGGCCCCAATGTAGGCATTCCCGGTGGCTTGGACCGGATAAAGATCCCCGTTGTCGGAAGCAAACACGCGGAAGGCGGTGCCGATTTGCTTCTGGTTGTTGACGCATTTGATGCGGTTGGCCTTGGCCTTGGCTTTGCCGAGAGCGGGCAGGAGCATGGAGGCCAGAATGCCGATGATCGCGATGACGACCAGCAGCTCGATGAGCGTGAACGCTCCGATCTTCTTTTGGGTGATGTTTTTCATAGGTTTTGAGTCCGGAACGGCATGTTTCGGAGAATCGCTCCGAATCACCCGCACCGCTTGGCATGGTAAATAGCAAGACCAGTGCCATCTTTACATTCTGGTGTTTGTTCGGGGGTTGTCAGGTGAGTGGGGGTTGAAGCGACGTTTTGTGTGTAACTATCTGTAATAAAATAAGTTAAGAATTAAGTTTCGGGCCGAGTCTTGGGTCGGTTGAGTAGCTAATAAAGGCGATTTTTTCGGGGTTGTTCGTCAGTGGAATAGGCATAAAGGGTGTTTTCATCGCGCCGAACACGCGCTTGGCGTGAATTTCCCGCAGGCTGTCGCGAAGCGGGGAACTGGAGCGTGGGAGGGGGGCGGACGGACGTGGCGAGAGGGGGAAGGAGGGAAGGGGAGACGGGGGGATGGGGGAAGAGGAGAATTGTGAGCG
>CAZUUP010000007.1:0-30334 GCA_964623105.1 uncultured Akkermansia sp. | reverse complement strand
CCGTTGTCACCGGTTTATCCGGCGAAGAGCACGGGACGACGGCGGGCATTGGCAGAATGGATCGGGGCGAAGGAGAATCCGCTGACGGCGCGGGTGGCGGTGAATCACATCTGGGCGTGGCATTTTCACGAGCCACTGGTGCGGACGGTGAATGACTTCGGCCGGTTCGGCGCGCGCCCGACGCATCCCGAGTTGCTGGACTGGCTGGCGGTGGAGTTCATGGAGTCGGGTTGGAGCATGAAGCATCTGCACCGGTTGGTGGTGACAAGCGCGGCGTATCGGCGGGCGTCGGAAATTCCGAATTCCGAATCGCGAATTGCGAATTCCGGCGATTCGGAAAACCGCCTGCTCTGGCGCATGAACCCGGGACGTATGGAGGCCGAAGTCGTGCGCGACAGCATCCTGCATCTGGCGGGCGAGCTGGACCCGAAGCTCGGCGGGCAGGAACTCGAGAACAAGGACATGCCGACGACGACCCGGCGCAGTTTGTACTACGCGGTGTTTCCCGAGTTGGGCGGCGCGGGCGAGTTCACCGGCTTGTTCGATGCGCCGGACCCGAATGAGTGTTATCGCCGCAGCCGGAGCATCATTCCGCAGCAGGCGCTGGGATTGACGAACAGCAAGCTGGTCCATGATCAGAGCGCACATCTCGCGCGACGCCTGCGGGCAGCCTTGCCGGAGGGCGAGCGCGGGCAGGCGAGGGCGTTTGTGGTGGCGGCGTTCGAGCAGGTCCTGGGACGGCCGCCCGGTGGGGGCGAATTGAAGGAGTGCGTGGATTTCATGCAGACGGAAGGCGCGCCGCCCACCGCGGGAACAGGCGAAAGGCGGGGCGAGGCGCTGATGCGGGTGTTGCTAAATCACAACGACTTTCTGACGGTGCGGTGAGCTGGGTTTGAACCGGAGCCGGAGGCAGATTTCGCACTGCGGTCGTGGGGGCGGCGTTCCAGTCGAAAAGCGCAAGCCGGGCAGGAAGGGTCGCAGCAACCCGCACCACTCAGTTTGCCCGACGGCGGAAAGGCCGTCCTCCTTTAGTTCCAACCAAACCGGCCCGGCTCACTTCGGTTCCTTCGCCGCGAAGACTATGATGCCACCCCGATCGTTGCTGACGAAGAGGCGGCCATCCGCGACCGCCAGGCTTGCCGTGCGTCCGGTGATGACACCCTTCCAGAGGGGCTTCCCGTCAGCCAGCGCATGCGCCGTGACTTCACCGTCGCCACCGACGATCGCCGCATTGGCCGTCGCCACACCGACCAGCGGCCGGGAGACCGGCGCGCTCCAGAGCGCAGTCCGCGTGACCGCATCCACGCAGCGCAATTCCTTTTCCCCGACCAGCAGCAGGCGGCCGCCCGCCGCCACCAGGTCGAGCACGTCTTTGTGCTGGGCGGTGTTCTTTTTGGCATCCCGCTGCGCCTCGGTGATCTGCCACGCGCCTTTGCGCGCCGCCGGCCCGAAAAAAACTCGGCCGGGCATGGTCATGACAAAAGTTCCCATCGCATTCGCGTCATCAAACATCTGGGCGACAGCGCCGTTGGTGGCATGGAAGGCAATCGGGTTTGCCCGTCCGCCCGGGGCGATGATCCGATCCCCCTCGAGCGCCAGCATGCCGACTGGAATGGCCGTCTCGGGCAAAGTTCGCCGCCAATGTCTCGGCGTAGTCACCTTTCCCGTGGCCGCGTCCACCGCGCAAAGCACCGCGCCTTCGGACGGAAAAAGACCCGCGCCGAAATAGGCGGTTCCCTCCGCGATCACCACCCCTGTGCGTACCGGCCAGACTGAAACCAGGCGACCGTCGTTGGGGATCAACCGTGGCGGTTTGTCCATCGCAAAGCTCTTCCAAACCAGGCGTCCGTCGGCTGCCGCCCAGCAATACACCGCGCCATCATCCGCGCCCGCATAGACGCGCCCGTTCGCTACAGCCGGCGTCAAACGGATCGCGGCGTCGGCAAAACTCTTCCACAGAACCCGCCCCGTGGCGGACTCCAAGCATGTGAGGCTGTGCGCGGTGGTGGACCCCACAAAGACCCGGCCGTCCGCCACTGCCACGCCGTGTCCACGATCAAAGGTATACCGCGGTTTCAACGGTCCGCTGACCGCATACTCGTCGGCGCGCGCCTCGGCCGGATACGCCGGGGAGAAACCCTGCGGCGCGTTGTGCCGCCAGCGTTCTTCCAGCGGAAAAACCATGCTCTCGGACGTCGCCCCGGTGCGTTGCGCATCGTGACGGTCCGTCGCCCAGTCGGCCGCACCGGCCGCGCAGACCAGTGGCAACCATAGAAAGAAGCGGGCGACAATTCTCATGGTTTCGGCGCCGGCTTCGCGGGGGGCGTGGGAGCCAAGGGACCGTACGCGAGGCTCGTCTGCTGCGGCGACCGGCAGGTGCAACCGACGTTTGCCGTGGGTTGGAATAGCATGCCCTGGCCGGAGATGAACGACAGCCAGCAGCTGGCCCGAACGCCGAACATCGCGGCCTTTGTCCCCGTGGACAGATTCAGCATCTCGGTCCGCGCGGCGTAGGAACTGCCCGTGTAGTGCAGCGTGTCACCCGCCCCCGAAAGCGTGCTGCAACCCGGCCGCAGGGGCAGATCGTTCCGGAGCACCGTGCCGTAGCGCAGATCGTAAATGAACGGCTCGAGCACCAGCCGGTCCCCGGACAACAGCGGATGATACATGTGCGAACCGTGATGCATGCGCTTGATGTCGTGGCTCTGCTGCCAGACCGCGCCGCCGGTCTCCGCCTCGACGCCGAACACGTGATACCGCTTGTTCGCCATCGTCACCACCACACGATCGCCGCCGTAACAGGTGAACAGCACCGTCGGATCGCCGCGCTCGGGCAGCTCGAATTTCTTTTCCCACCGCAACTGGCCGGTCCCGGCATCCAGCGCCACCAACCAGGCGTCCGACCAGAAATTTGTCGCGCCGCTTCCCTTGCCCGCCCCGGGCGCACGCGATTCCACGAAGTAAATCCGCCCGCCACCAAGGGTGATGGTGGAATTGACCACCGCACCCCGCGGGCTCTCCCACTGCTGTGCGCCGGTCTCGGGATCGAGCCGGAACAGCCGCTCGCTGCACACCTTGGTGATCTCCGCCGCCTTGAGCGCATCGTACCAAAACACCCAACTGCCCTGATACTGGGTGTAGGTCGCGCCCGGCCGGCCGTCGCTGCCGAACAGCGCACCGCCCGCACGCGCCAGCCAGTGCCACGCCGCGCCCGCGCGTGCCGGATAGGCCCGGAGCGGCGTGCCGTCCCGCCCGGCAATCCGCCAGCAGAATTCGCCCGCGGCGACGAACAGCGACTCCTCGTCGGCGCACATGTTCGAGCTGTCACGCGGCAGGTTCACCCGGCGCAAGCCCGGCCATTCGAGCGTCCAGTGGATGAAGCCGTTGCCGGCGTCCTGCCCCGTGATGCGGTTGTCCCCCTGCACATAAAGGCGATTGCCGGCCACCAACGGCGGTGGATTGCGGCTCTGCCGATCCATCATCCCGCGCGCGCCGGGCAGCCCGAACCAGCGCAGCTCCACGCGCCCCGGTTCGAGATTGCGATCGCCGCTGTTGGCCGTCTGCGCCGGATCCCCGTAGGCGTGCGTCCACGCCCCGGAGTTCTCCGGTTGGGCGCGGGTGATCTTCTCGCCCCCGACGCCCGGCCATCCTGTGCCGCCCGGTTTGAGCACCCGCTCGATTTCCGGCCGCCACCGCGGCACCACTTCCGTGCCCGGGACGATCAGATCAAAAATCCCGTCGCCAAACGGCAACTTCCCCGCCGGCACCGCCTGCAAAGCAACCCGCGGCCCGTAAACCCCCGCGCGGTCCAGCGTCTCGCGCCCGCGCTGCACCGCGGCGGCATCGGTGGACACGGAGACGACGATCAGTTGCGATTGCCGCGCCAGTTCCCACGCGAGCCGGCCGTCGCCACCCTCGATCACCAGGCAATAACCGGCCGTGACTCCGGCGGCGGTCAGGAATTTTTCGGCCCGTGCTGACGCATCAGCATTGTCGCCGTACGGCTGCGCCGCGACCAGGGCCGGGGCGGCAAAGTGGAATTCAGTTTCGATGCGTACGGGCGCGCGGTTGGTGGCGCTTCCCACGCGCAGGAACAGCGGCGAGCCATCCAGTTTCACCAACCCGCGCGGTGCCGGCGCACGATGCAGGGTCGCCGGCGCGGTCGCGACGCGCCGGCCCAATTGCGGACTTTCCCCCCACTCGCTCGCCCCCGGCTCAGGGTCGCGGGTCGCCCACACGGCTTCCACGATGTCCCGGCCGGCGAAGCGGACAAATGGTTCCGCGGCCGCCGCTGCGGAGGCGGCAAGCATCCAGAGCACCAGTGCGTTCATAAATTCACTTCCGGCCGGCCGGCGGCGTCTCACTTGACGCCCTGCAAACGCTGGCGCCAGACCTCATACAGCAACACCGTCGCCTTCACATCCCGCAGGCAATACTCGGCGATGTCACGATGCCGCCCCTCGGCCATGAGCTGGCCGATGTCATGGCCGGTCACGCCCTCCGCCTTCGGTGACGGGATGCCGAACGCCTTGCAGTAGAAATCCAGGTTGAACTTGCGCGCCGCGCCGTCGCGACCGCTCACGTTGTAAAAGGTGAACTGCTCGGCCAGATCACAATGCGGCTCGACCGCGAACCGGTAGCCCAGCCAGTCCTTGCGCGTGATCGGCACGTTGAGCACGGCCGAGCGCAGGTAGAGAAACGGCACATCAAAGCCCCGACCGTTGAAGGTCACGATCGAGTCGTAGCGCGGCGCCACCTCCCAGAACGCCGTCAGCAGTTCCACCTCCTCGGCAAACGGCACGAACTTCACCGGCCCGGCCACGTCCGCCGATTCCTCGAAATCTTCCGCCAGGAACAGCACCTGCCCCCGGCCCGTCTCCGCATTCACCATGGCCAGGCACACGACCTGGGCGGTCAGCGGCCACAGACTGAACTGCCGCTGGATTTCCGCCCGTCGCGCCTCGCGTTCCGGTCCCTCCGGCAGCCGCTCGGCCTCGCGAAACAGATATTCCTGCTGCACGGCGTCGAAGGTTTCCGCGGGCAGACCGGACGTTTCGATGTCGAAGACAAGCGTGGCCATGCCCGCACTTGTACCGGAACCGGGGGCCTGCGCAATCCTGTTCGCCGGCCGCCCATTCCCCGCTTTGCGCCCCGCGCCTTTGCTGTTACAACCTCCGCCCGATGTCTGCCGAACCGCAACTTACTCCGATGATGGCCCAGTATCGCCGCATCAAGAGCGAGCTGCCCAAGGACGCCCTGCTGCTCTTCCGGCTCGGCGACTTTTACGAAATGTTCTTCGAGGATGCCCAGACCGGGGCGCAAATCCTCAACGTCACCCTCACCAAGCGCGGCATCATTCCGATGTGCGGCATCCCCTTTCACGCCGCCAACAATTACATCGCCCGCATCCTTCGTGCGGGACGCAAGGTAGCCATTTGCGACCAGATGGAGGACGCCCGGCCCGGACAGTTGGTCAAACGCGAGGTCACCCAGATTCTCAGCCCGGGGACGCATTTCGACGAGCGCATGCTGGCCGCCGAGCGGAACAATTTCCTCGCCGCCGTTTACCCTGCCGGCGCGGGTTACGGCCTTGCGCTGGTGGACCTGACCACCGGCGACTTCAAGGCCACCGAGGTGCATGGCGACGCCGCGCTGCTCACGGAACTCGAACGCCTCCGCCCCGCGGAGATCATCCACCCCGGCGAAGCTGCCCGGGTGCGCGACGTGTTGCGGGGGGCTTTCCCGATGCTCAGCGGCCACGACGACTGGGTCTTTGCGCCGGAAACCGCGCACTTCACGCTGAAAGAACACTTCAAGGTCGCCTCGCTCGACGGCTTCGGCCTGAAGAACCGCCCCGCCGCGGCCGCCGCGGCCGGCGCCGTCCTGCATTACCTCGGCCAGCACCTGCGGCGGGATGTGACGCATCTCACCCGCCTGACAACCTACGAGCGCACGGACTTCCTCATTCTCGACACCACGGCGCTGCGCAACCTCGAGATTCTCGAGCCGATGCATCGCGACGCCCCGCGCAATGCCACGCTCTACGGCGCGCTCAACCGCACGGTCACCCCGATGGGCGCGCGCCGGTTGCGCGACTGGCTCACGCAACCGCTCGCCGCCGTCCCGGCGATCACCCGCCGGCAGGACGCCGTTGCCACCTGGCTGGCCGACGCCCCGGCGCTCGAGGCGTTCCGCCACGCCCTGACCGAGGTGCGCGACCTCGAACGCACCCTGAGCCGTCTGAGCGTTGGCACCGGCAACGCTCGCGATCTCCTGGCGCTGCGACTGGCGCTGGAACAGATTCCCAATCTGCAAAAATCCGTCGCAGCCGTCGTGCAAAACCCGCCGCCGGCGCAGGCGCAGAGCGAAGCGGATTTCGTGGGCGAGGTTGGCCGGACCGAACCCGGGGCGCCGGCCCTGCTGGCGGAATTGCTTGCCCGCCTCACCGATTTGCCAGACCTGACCGCACTCCTCGCCCGGGCCATCGTCGAGGAACCGCCGCTCGCCGTGAAAGAGGGCGGCATGATCCGCGAAGGCTTCGAGCCCGCGCTCGACGAACTCAAGCACGCCCAGCGCGATGGCAAAGACTGGATCGCCAAACTGCAGCAGGACGAAATCAACCGTACCGGCATCGCCTCCCTGAAGGTGCGGTTCAACTCGGTCTTCGGCTATTATCTCGAAGTCACCCGCGCGAACCTCGACAAGGTGCCCGCCCACTACATCCGCAAGCAGACCGTCGCCAATGGCGAACGCTTCATCACCCCCGAACTCAAGGAAATGGAGGGCAAAATCCTCGGGTCCGAGGAACGCAGCGTGAAGCTGGAATATGAAATCTTCCTGCGCCTCCGCGAATCCGTGATTGCCCAGCTCGGTGCCATCCAGCAGACCGCCGATGCCCTCGCCCAGCTCGATGTCCTCGGCGCCTTTGCCGCCACCGCGCATCTCTTCGGTCACGTCCGCCCTGCGGTCGGCGACGCGGGCATCCTGCACATCCGGGACGGCCGCCATCCTGTACTCGACCAGTCCAACACCGGTGGCGAACGCTTCGTGCCCAACGACACGGAACTCGACCCCAAGACCGCCCAACTGGCCCTCATCACCGGCCCGAACATGGCCGGCAAAAGCACTTACATCCGGCAGGTCGCGCTGCTCACCCTGCTCGCGCACACCGGGGCCTTTGTGCCCGCGGCCGGGGCGCGGATTGATCTGGTGGACCGCATTTTCACCCGCATCGGCGCGAGCGATGACCTCGCGCGCGGGCAATCAACCTTCATGGTCGAGATGAGCGAGACGGCGAACATCCTGAACAACGCCACCGCGCGGAGCCTCATCATCCTCGACGAGATCGGGCGCGGCACGAGCACGTTCGACGGCTTGAGCCTCGCCTGGTCGATCGTCGAACACCTCCACAACCAGGTCGGCGCCAAGACGCTGTTTGCCACCCACTATCACGAGCTGACCGAGCTGTCGGGCCGCCTGCCGCGCGTGAAAAATTACAACGTCGCCGTCCGCGAGTGGAACGACCAGATCATCTTCCTGCGCAAAATCGTCACGGGCGGCACGGACAAGAGCTACGGCATCCACGTCGCCCGGCTCGCCGGCGTGCCCCGCCAGGTGCTGGAACGCGCCAAGGAAATTCTCGGCAACCTCGAACAATCCGAACTCACCCCGGAAGGCAACGTGCGGGCCCCGGCGCGCCATCGCGCCGAACGCGAGAAGCTCCGCAGCCTCGCGCCAGTCGCGCAGTTGGATCTCTTCGGGGGCTGAAGCAAAAAGGCGGGCCGCAGCCCGCCTCGCGCAAAAGTGTGGCCTCCGCTCCGGTCAGAACTTCCAACCACTGCCGAACTGGATGTGGGGAGAAAAGTAGCCGTTGCCGATGTCGGTGTACAATCCGAGCTTCATATAACCGTTTTTCTTCTTGGCCGCGTCCGGCTTGCCAAGGAAGCGATAGCCGATCTCACCGCCCGTGGTGATATATTGGTCCACCCCGGCGGCCTCGAGGAACTTGGTGTGAACCGCATAAGCCTCGACCACCCAGCGCTTGGCAAAGGGCACGCCCACCTTCAACCCGTTCTTGACGATCTTCTGCGCCACCCCCGGGTCCACCTTCACCCCGTCAAATTCCAGCGCCACGCTCTCATACTGGCTGAACTGATTGCCCATCGAGAGTTCGAACCGGCCGAAGTCATACGAGACCACGCTGCCGATGCCGCCGTTGACGATCAGGCCGCCCGTCACAATTTCCTTCGAGCCCGTCACGTTCCCGCCCCCAAACGGCGTCACCTGCCAGAACCACGGGTTGCCCTTCTGCTTCATAATGACCTTGATCGGCACCCCGATGGTCAACCCCGCGCCAAACACCTTCGCATCCTCGATCTCCGTGTAACTCAACGGGATGTTGAAATTCAGCCCCACCCGGTCGCTCAGCTTGAACTTGGCAAACAGCGGCAGGCTGTACGCCGTGCCCCGGATGCCGTTCGCATCGAACACCCCGATGTCACCCACCAGGCCAAAACCCGCGCGCCCCGCCAGTTCCTTGGGCAGCTCCTTCTCTTCCCGCGTTTCGGTGATCGTCGAACTGTACTCGGCATAATTCTGGAACGATGACCGGGCGGTCGCAGCACCGGGGTTACCGTCGGTGGGAGATACCTTGGTCTGGGAACTCAGGGCCTTGAGCAAATCTGTGTAGGCTTGCGACCCCTGCCGCTTGAACCACGCCTCAAGATTGTCGAACAACTGGTCCCGCGTGGCGCCCGTGAACTGCTCATTGAGGGTGGTGACCGAGGAGGTCAAATGGGCGCGAAATCGGTTCGGACCCACCACTCCCGTGTCATCCAAACCGAACCGCAAAGCGTCGGCGACGCCCTGGTAGTTCAAGCGCCCGTTTACGTTCGGGGAGCCCGCGAACACGTTGAACTCCGCTGAATTCTTCACGATCTTGTCCACCAGGCTGATCAAATCGCTCGAACCCACAGCGCGCGTGGTCATCCCATCCGTCGCCGACAGATTGAAAAGATCAGCCGCCCGGGTCCGGAACGGAGCCGCCAAAACCGCCGTCAGACTGCCGACCAAAAGCCAACGCAGAAGGTTTTTCATGGGAAGAAAGGGGTTTGAGGTTTCAGTCGGGTTATAATACGGTTTCCTGCGGATCGGCAATCTCAAAGTCATGACTCCCATGAAAATCCTTCCCATCCTTCCTCTGCTGGTGCTCCTCGTCCATGGCACGCCCGCTTCCGCCCAGACCCCGCCGCCCGCCGCGCCCGCCACCAACGCCCCGAGCGCCACGCCCCCGGCCCCCGTCGCGCCCGCCGGGCCGCCCCGCACCATCTCGCTCGAGGTATCCGTGCTCCGCTTCAAACCTCTCCGCGCCGAACGCATCATCGAGGGCTTCAAAGGCCTCAATGGCAATTTGCAACGCGTCATGGACACGCTGAAATCCGAAGGTGAAGTCACGGTTCTTTTCGCCGGCACGCGCGACGTTCGCTTCGAGGAAAAGGGCAAGGCCAAATTCGACGCCCTCGAGACCCGCCCCGTCCTGGTCATCGGCAAACCCACCGCGCCCATTCCGCCCGCCACCGCTTACGGCGTGAGCCTCGAGATCACCACCCGCCTCGCGGACGAGGGACGGTTCGGCCTCCAGTGGGAAGGCAACCTCACCTGGTCGCCGGAGATTCTCGACAAGCGCACCGGCGAACGCTTCATGACCTTCGCCACCGGGGCCGCCTCCGCCATCAAGAAATCCGGCCTGCTCGGCAGCGACGGCAAAGCCGGGGCCGCCGCGGACATCGGTCTCGGCCTCGCCGAAATGTTCACCCCGAAGGGCCGCCCCACGGAAAACGAGATTTACGAACTGCCCGTCAACAAGACGGTCGCCTTCGGCAGCAGCCGCATCTGCCGCAGCGGCGAACTCATCGTCCACAGCACCACCGCCGAAATGGGCAACAAGGAGGCCCAAACGGTCCTGCTGCTCATCCTGCCCACCATGGTTCCATGAGCCTCGCCGCAGCATCATCTGCAACCATCGCGCTCCCGGGCGCCCCCGGTTTCCGGGCCGGGCGATGGATTCTGGCGTGGCTGTCATTTTCCGTCCTCCTGTTCGGCGTTCCGCGAACCGTGCCGGCGCAGGTCATCATCATCGACCCCGACACCCTTGCCGCCGCCGCCGCTTCCGGCATCGTGCTTCCCGTCAGCGGACTCGAACTCCAGGTCACCATCATCCGCTTCGTGCCGAAAGCCAAAGGCGGCGCGCCCGGCGGAACGCCGTTCCAGGGCTCGCCGAAACAGGTGATCGAGTCCCTCCGCAACCTCGGGCAGGTCAACCTCCTCTTTTCCGCCGTCCGTGAAACCCACGCCTTTCAGGACAACCAGATGCGTTTCCTGTCGCAGGAGCGCAAGCCCGCCTTCGCCCTCGACCCCGCCGCCAATGCGGGGATCACCAATCGCTTCTTCGGACTCGACCTCGCCGTGAAGGCCGGCTCGCTGCGGGGCGCGGCCGTCCGCCTTGAGTGGGATGGCGCATTTTCCTGGTCGCCGACGTTGATCGATCAATGGGCGGGCGAGAAATACCTGCTGTTCGGCATGCGGGTCGCCTCAATTCTCAAACCCGGCAGCGTTTACGAAACCAAGGATGACGACGACACCGACTCCGGCGAAGGCATCAACCTGCGCAAACTGGGCTCGCAACTCGGCTCCCTGTTCAAACGCAAGCCCAAGAACGTGAAAGACGCCGCCGAACAGTTGAAAGCCAACGAGAAAAAACCCGTCGTCGCCCCGACCATTGGCGCCCTCATGTGGGCCGAACGCCACGAAGTGCCGCTCAAGGGTATTTATACGCTCCGTTTCGGGGAAAACCTCGTCCAACAAATACCCGTCCTCACCAACCCGGACGAGCCGGAATTCATCTACTTCATCCTGCAGGCGAACCTCATTCAATGAGTCAGCCCGTGCCGCGCTCAGACTGGATTGTTTCGGCTCAGCTCTTGAACACGATCACGACACCATAGTCGGTCAACACCTGGTTGCCTTCCTTGGCCACGTAGCTGTAGCTGATCGGATGCGCCGAGACGAGGTTGTCCTCGCCAATCTTCTGGAGGAACTCCGTCACGGCTTCATCGAAGCGGTCCTTGCCGTCTTTCACATAATCCTGCCGGCGGAAGGTCTTCAGCCGCGGTTTCTTGTCACCCCTGGCGGTGGCTTCCAGCGGCCGGTTCGGCTTGAGAATCTGCGCCTGGCTCGACGCCTCCGCCGCGCGGGCAATCGAGCGGGTGTCCTTGTTCCGGGCGGCGGCGGGTTCCGCAGCCGGGGCTTCGGCGGTGGGCGCCAGGTTGGAAAACTCGCTCGAGGGCACCAGCAGCACTTCGTTGCACGCCGGGCAGGGTATCTCGGCACCCGCTCCGGTCTCGTCCACAGACAGTTCCTGATTGCAGAACGGGCAGTTGAAAACAATGTCCATAAGTCGGCGTCGGGTTGCTGAGTTCGATGAAACCTTACGAACCGCAACCCACCACTGCCAGAAAATAAACTGGAACTGGCCAAACGACGCACGGATGTCCCCATCCGCATTCTCCGTCCACCAACCGCCGCCGCCCCAAATCCCATGAGCAGCCTCGCGCGCTGGCTCAGTTTCACGCGCCAGCGCCGCGCACGACCGGGAAACCACGGGATCCTTCGGGAGACACCGGCCCGCGCGCTTGCATTCGCCGGGTTCCCGCCTTTGAATCCCGACCAACATCATGACTAACGTTTCTTATCCCCGCCTCCCGGACACCCCCACCTCGCATCTCCCGTTCAGTCCGGTCATCGTGGCCGGGGATTTCGTCTTTGTCTCGGGCCAGGCGTCGGTGGACGAGAAAGGGCAGATCGTGAGCGACACGTTCGAGGGCGAATTCCGGCGGTCGGTCGAGAATCTGCAAAAGGTGCTGGCGGCAGCGGGTTGCACGCTGGCGGATGTGATCCAGACGCGGAATTACGTCCGCGAGGCGACGGACGTGCCACTCTACAACCAGCTTTACCGGCAGTATTTTTCCGACCCGTTCCCGACCCGCACCACGATCACCAACTGCCTGCCACCCGCGCTGAAGTACGAAATCGAGGCGGTGGCGGTGAAGAAGTCCGCCTGAACGCGGCACGTCGGATTCGCCGGAAGCGACGCGGCCGGATGCAACGCGAAGGCGACCCGGCTGGCCGGACGTTTTTTGCCGACGTTTTACAACGGCACGCGGATTTCCGGAGGTCAGGCGGTGGCCAGAGTCAGCATGGCGGCGATGGTGGCGAGCGCATTGCCCTCGAGCCGGTTGTTCACGTAGATGAAACCCTTGCGGCGGCCTTCGGCGGCCACAGTTTGGCGGATCAACTCGGCACCCGCAGCGCGGGCCTCGGGGTTGACTTCTTTGACCTCCCGGTACGGGCTGAACTCCTTGACCGCCTCCTCGTAACGGCGCCCGGGCTTGAGAAGAAACCGCGCGCCAAAGAAGTCCGGGGCGGGGAAGCAGTCCGGCCGGGCGAGTTGTTCCGACACCGGTGGCATGGCCTCCCAACTGTTGAAGACGTGGGCGACGCCGTGCCGGGCGAGCATGGCGAAGTACTCGGGTTGCAGGAAGGCTCGGTTGCGAATTTCAACCCCGTACCGCCAGCCCCGCGGAAGTGCGCCAAGGAACCGGTCCAGCGCCTCGACGAAATCGCGGCCGCGCGCAAAATCGGCCGGATACAGGCGCGTGAACTCGAACATCAGCAACCCGATGTGCGCGCGGAACGCCTCGCAGGGTCCGAGGAAGGCGGTGACGAAGCGATCGGCGTTGAGGAAATGCTCGTTGGGTTGACCAGCCAGGCGCCCGAACCGGGGTAGATTGGGGAAATGCTTGAGGGTGATGGTGTCGGTGACCTTGAAAGAGAAGAGGAAATCCGCGGGCACCTGTTCGACGAGCCCGGAGAGATAGCTGGCGGTCGGAAACTGGTAATAGGCGGCGTCCACGCCAACCGTTTTGAAAACCTCGGCATACTCGGCCAGGCACAGCCGCTCGAAGCGCGCCTCGGAAATCTTGCCGCGATAGACATAGCGGGCTTCATCGTAGAGCAGTCCACGCCAGCCGGGATACTTCCACGAGGAAGTGCCGATGTACACGCCCTGCCGCGCGAGGTCGGCCAGGCGGGACTTGAGTTGGTCGCGGTCAAAGTCCATCGCGCAAATGTAGGCGGACGAGTCCGGCGGCGCTTTGGGCGCTACGGGTCAAAACCGGATCAGCCACGGGATGGCGCAGGAGGGATCGGTCATTACTTCCGCTGCGGCGAGCGAAGCACCCTGAAGGCATTCACGACGACGACTGCCGCCTGCCGCGCGCCAGTCCGGGTTTCTTCCCGGTTCCCGGCTTGGCTCGCAGGCCCTCTTTCCGCTCCGGCGGCCGCAACGAAGACGGGTGGTGTGCCCCCGCGCCCGCCGAATCGACCTTGCCGGCGGGCACGAGGGGAGGTGTTGTGCGGGGCAGGGCTTACTTCTTGGCCATGGGTTTGAACTCTTCGTGGCAGCCTTTGCAATTGACGGCGGCCTTGAAGCGGTCGGCGGCGCCCGCCTCACCCTTTTCGAGGGCGGCGGTGGCGTTGACCAGCTCGGTGCAGAGCTTCACCCATTTGGCCTGATCGCCCTGGGGAGGCTTGGCGGCGCACATCGCCTTGTAGGCGGCCAGCATGCCGGAGAGTTCCTCCTTGGTGGCCTGGCCGGCGCCGGCCTTTTTGCAGATGGGATCGGTGCCTTTGGGCGCCTTGTTGTACTTCTGCATGGCCTCCTTGATCGGGCCGGGTTTGGCATCAGCGGCCAGCAGGCTGCCGACGCCGAGGGTGAGGGCGACGCCGAGAACGGCGGCGGCGCGAAGGACGGTCTTGGGGGTGTTTTTCATGGTTGTGGGGACTTGCTGCTACGATTTGTTGTCGGCTGGTTCGAACCGCCCGTCGCGCAATGGTGCGGCGACCGGTCGGAACCGAGCGTCGGGCATTGGATGCAGTTTCATGACGGTAATTCGATGGCGGGCGACAGGCGAAGGTCACCCGGGGACAGCGTTTGCGGGTATCTGCACTCACCCGGAGGGACCCCAGCCCTTCACATCGGCAATCGCAAGCGACCTTTTGGATGAACAATTGAGGGTCAATCATTGGCAAAATCCGGAGAGCAACCGGGGCTGGATCTCAACTAAAGTGCATCTGTATGAAGACGAACCCTCAATTGAATCTACGACCGTCGAACTGGGCACGGCGGTCACTGGGCCGGGCAGCGGGAACGGGTCGCCTGCTGAGTTTGCTGGCGCTGGTCGTGGGCATTTCCCGGGCCGCGCTCGGGGTTGAACTGATCACAAATGGCGGCTTCCTGTCCGGGTTCAACGGCTGGCAGGTCGGGGCTACGGTACCGGCGGGCTTTGATCCTTTGGTGGCAGATCACGCCGTCAACCTGCATCCGCCCGCCACGGGCTTCTCTCCTTTTGTGGGGGATGTCCTCTACCAGAACCTGAATGTCTCCGGGGTCGGCGGCCGGTCGGCAACGGTTTCCCTCAGGCTGATGAACAATTCCGCGCCGCCAGGAAAGGCCATCGCCGCGTATCTGGAATATGTCACGACCGGCAACACAGTGGAGCGGATTCAGGTCGTCAATCCTGACAACGCCGGCGTCCCCGTCGGTTCCTATACGAATCTGACCGCCACGGTTTCGCTGCCCGCCAATGCCAGGAAGCTGGTAAAATTTGTGATGCGCAAGGAGGGGTCCGGTCAGTTTCTGGCCGATGATTTCAGCGTCAGCATGACCGGAGTGACCGTCGGCGCTGTCCCCGAGGTGCTGGGTCTGGACACGGTGAAGGGCAATTACGGGACCGTGGTCACGGTGCTGGGCACCGGGTTTGGATCCGCAACCGGCCAGGTCTTGATGAAGGGCGACTCCGCCGGACTGACCGTATTGAGCTGGACCGACGCGGCGGTTCAGGTGCGGGTGCAGGAGCCGTCCGCGGGCGGGGCACTGCGCCTGGTCGCAGATTTCACGGAGAGCAACGGGCGGGCGGCATTTTTCGTAACTTCAGGGCATTTCACCCTCAATGTGAAAACGCCTTCCCTCCGGGTCGTGCAGGGGCAAAAGGCGCAGTTTCTGCTCGCGGTCGATTTCCACAATGGCTTCGCCACCACCGGCGGGGTGGGATTTCTGCTGCCGGAAAACCCCGCCATCGCCACATTCTCGCCGGCAGTGCTCCGCGAGTCGGGCGGCGTGATCGTGGACGTAGCCACCGGCACTCTGCCGCCGGGCAAATCACGGTTCACAATCCAGTCGCTCGAAGATCGTTCGTATGCGCGATTCACCTTTGTGGAGATTGAGGTGGTTTCGGTAGCCGGCCTGGTCTTCTCCACCTTCGGACCCTCGGGGCAGACGGATTATAACAGCGTTGTGCCCGTGAACGCCCAAGGACAGATCTTTCTACAGCTCTCTTACACCAACAACCTCGGCGAACGCGTGATTGACGGCGGTTTTGGGGGAAGCACCGCGATGACCGTCACGAGTGGTGACCCCAGCCGGTTGATCGTTCATCGGGGAAATTTCGGCTACGAATACTACGCCAACGAAAGCGGCAATGTGCCCGTGACGGTGACGACCCCGGACGGGACGCGAAGGGACTTCACATTTCAGATCAATGTGCCGGCGACGCCCAAGGTCAACTCCGTCGGCGTGACGCCCAGTCCGGTCGCCAATGACGGAAACACGACCAATTACCTGACGGCCACAGCCACCGAAAACGTAGGTGTCAGCGCGTACGGCTTCCTTAACATGGTCAATAGCGACGTCACATGGTCGGACGACCGGCGCTTGGTGACCTGGCAGTTTCAGGTGGGTGCCGGGACGATGCCGGGGAACTATCTGGTCAGCGGTTTCACCGGGGGCTTCTCCGGCGGCCGGACAGCGGAGCGGTTTGCCTTGCTGACGGTGGTCAACGCGCCCGCCCGCGGCCAGATAACCGGCCGACTCAAGCCATTCGACAGCGGGTTCATGCACGAGGTGTCCGGCGTCTTCGAGTTGTATTCCCAAACACAGCCCGCGACCGTGGTGCGGCAGACGAACCAGTATTTCGGTGACACCTACAATGCCACCTACCTGCCACCCGATCAGTATAAGATCCGATTCGTCCCCGACGGAAATACAAGGCCCGTATGGTACCCGAGTGCGTCGGATCAAGCGGGGGCGACAACCGTGACGGTCAACGCAGGCCAGACGGTTTCAAACATCGATTTTGTGCTTTTCGTCTCGAACACCCCGCCCAGCGTGGCGATCACCAATCCCCTGCCCGCGCAAACCGTCAATGCCGGCGCAAATAGGCCGATCGCGGCGGCGGCGTCCGATGCGGATGGAAGCATCGTCCTGGTGGAATTTTTCGCGGATGGCCTTCCCATCGGCGCCGCCACGGTGGCACCATTTGCCATCACCTACACCAACACGCCGGTCGGAACCCACCTGCTGACCGCTCGCGCCACCGATAATCTCGGCGCGACGACCACCTCCGAACCGGTTTCGATCACTGCCACCGGCCTGCTGCCTCCTCCAACCTACAGCCTGACTTCGCCAACCAAGGCGGCCGCCACCTTCACTGTCTCGCTCAACACCGCCGTGGGTTGGACATATACGTTGCAGTACAAGAATCAGGTGCAGGATGCCGCGTGGACGGATGGCCCATCCGTGGTGGGCAACGGAGCCGCTCACAGTTTGGTGGACAGCACGGTCAGCGGCGTCCCCCGGCGAATCTATCGGGTGCGCGCGCAACGGTAGCGGCGTTTCCCGACCCCGCCGCCGGGGTCTGAAAACGGCGGGCTTGAAGCAAGCGGCCGCGGGTTGGGTCGGCGGTTGCGCACGGGCGCGGTCATCAGGACGGCTTCCCAACCGAAGCAACTGGCAAAAGGAGGGGCGGGGCCGCTCAGGCGGGCTCGGGCTTCGTTCCGCTTGCACTGGTGTTGCCGAAGTTCATCATCCCCTCGGCTCCGGCTTGGCGCATTGTCGTTGGTCGGAGGATTCATCATGCATGAACTGCCCGCGACGCTGGAGATGGTTGATCGCACCTGTGTCCGCAGCGGTGGACGCGGGCGGCGACTGGCTTACTTCGGGGGTTGCGATTATTTCCGTCTGGCGAGCGATCCGGCGGTGGTGGCGGCGGCGTGCGCGGCGGCACGGCGTTATGGTTTGGGGGTGGCGGCTTCGCGGCGGACAACGGGCAACCATCCGTTGTACGAGGAATTGGAAGCTGCGCTGGCGAAATTTTTTGGAGCAGACGGAGCGTTGTTGGTCGGCAGCGGGTACGTGACGGGAATGGCGGTGGCGCAGGCTTGTCTGGAGGGGTTTGCCGACGTGTTGGTGGACGACCGGTCGCACCGGTGCGTCGCCGATGTGGCGCCCTTGCTCGGGGGACGGGTGCAGGAGTTCGCCCATCGGAACGCCGGGGATCTGGCGGCCCGGGTGGCCGGTTTGGCGGGGGATGGGCGGGTGGTGGTGGTGACGGACGGGATGTTTGCGCACGACGGTTCGGTGGCGCCGTTGGGGGAATACCGGCGGGTGTTGCCAAAGGGGGCGTGGTTGCTGGTGGATGACGCCCATGGTGCCGGAGTTCTGGGGGCCCGGGGGCGGGGCACGCCGGAGGCCACGGGCGCGGGGCGGCGGGAGCTGATTCAGTTGATCACGTTGAGCAAGGCCTTCGGGGCGGCCGGGGGCGCGGTGCTGGGGCCGCGCGGGTTGCTGGCTGAAATTGTGCAGCGGAGCGCGGTGTTTGTGGCGAGCACGCCGCCGCCGCTGCCCCTGGCGGCCGCGGCGCTGACGGCACTCGAGCGCCTCCGGCTGGAGCCGGACTTGCGGAGCCGTCTGGCGGCCAACAGCGCGCTGCTCAAGCGCGGATTGCGCGACGCGGGCTGGCCGGTGGAGGCGACGCCCGGACCGGTGGCGGCGGTGCTGCCAAGATCGGCGCGCGAGGCGGCAACGATGAAACGGCAGTTGCTGGCGAACGATGTGTTCCCACCTTTCATCCGGTATCCGGGCGGGCCGGACACGGGTTATTTCCGGTGCGCGGTTTCGAGTGAACACACCGCGGACCAGATCGGGCGGTTGGTGGCGGGGCTGCAGTTGCGGCGAAAGCGGGCGGTCACTCAAACGGCATGACGGCTCCGGGGCAGGCGGCCGCCGGCGGGTGCGGAGCACGGGCCCGAGCGGCGGTGTGCCGGTTGGCGGTGGCGGCGGGACTGCTGGGCGGGCTGTGGCTCGGGACCGGTTGCGAGACTGCGGCTTATTACCGGCAGGCCGCCGTGGGGCAGGGCGCAATCCTGCTCAAGCGCACGCCAATCGACCGTTTGTTGGCGGCTGAGGAAACGCCGGGAAGATTGAAGGAACAGTTGCAGCTCGTGGCGTGTCTCCGGGAGTTTGCCGCGAGCGAACTCAAGCTGCCGGTGGCGGGGCATTATTCGAGCTACGTGGATGTGGGCCGTCCCTTCGTGGTGTGGAACATCCACGCCACGCCGGAGTTTTCCCTGAAACCGGTCACGTGGTGGTATCCCGTGGTGGGGCGGCTGAAGTACCGGGGTTATTTCACCGAGCCTGCGGCCCGGGAATATGCGGCGGGCATGGCCGGGACGGATGTTTTCGTCGAAGGCGTGCGGGCATATTCAACACTGGGCTGGTTCGCGGACCCGGTGCTGAGCACCTTTGTGCATCATGAGGAACTCGAACTGGCCCAACTCCTCTTCCACGAACTGGGGCACCAGCGGCTGTTCGTGAGTGGCGACACGGATTTCAACGAGGCATTCGCCACGGCAGTGGGCGAGGAAGGCGTGCGAGCGTGGCTTCAGGCCACCGGTCGACCTGCCGATTGGGAAAGGTATCGCGCGGCGATGGAGCGACAGGGAAGTTTTATCCGGCTGGTTCAGGGCGCGCGGGAGGAATTGCGCCGGCTGTTCGGCGAAGAAGAGATGTCGGCGGAAAGAAAAGGGCACGACAGGCGGCGGCTCACCGACGGCGAGCAGGCAGACCTGCGGAATCGGAAGGCGGCGGTTATCGAACGTTTGCGACGGGACTATGCGAACTTGAAAGCCGCCTGGGGCGGATATGCTGGATACGACCGATGGTTTGCCATGCCGCTGAACAATGCCCAACTGAACACCGTGGCGACGTATCATGATCTCGTTCCGGGATTTGTGGCGCTGTTCCGGGCCGGCGGCGGCGACTGGGAGTTGTTTTATGCGGAGGCGACAAAGTGTGGTAAGCTGCCCCAGGCAGAACGAGCCGCCCGGTTGCGCGCACTGGCCGGCGGGAAAGGAGCCAAGGTCACCAGAAACTATTCCGCCAACGGCGGCAGGCAGGGCAATTGACCCGGAATCCCGTGGGGATCGGAAAAATGTTGGTAATTTGGAGATTTTGCGGTAGATAATTAAAGAGGATTCGGAAGATCCAGAAGTAATGTCGAAAAACCGTTCACTTATGCAGCCGACTAACCCGATGCGCTTGGTCATGTCCGGACTGGTTGTCTGGTCGCTTGGTTCCGGTGGCCTTCGCGCCGATGACGGCACCAAGGTCGATCTCAAGCCGTTGGTTGAACTCAAGCCGGCTGCACCGCCGACACCGGTACCCGCGAGTCCGCCGCTGGGGGTGCCCCGTCCGCCGACTGAATTTGTCCCGTCCGTGGCTGTTCCCTCCCCCGACGTCCCACGTCCCACGCTGCAGGCGCTCCCGCCGGCTCCCAAGCTGTCGAACGACCCTTTGCCAGCGTTGGACTTGCGCCCCAAAGCGGACCTGCCTCCCCTGGATGTCCCGAAGCCGCCGGCCCTGACCAATCCGCTGGATGCAGTCAAACCCCTGAGCGACGCCAAGCCTCTGGATCTTCCCAAGACGGAGACCAAGCTCGAAATCCTCCCCGTGCCTCCCACCATCGTGCCAGCCAACCCGGACGTGCCGGCGACGGCCGCCCCGGGGCTGACTGCCCGCGCCCGCGTGATGCTGGATGTCGAGGCCACAGGGCAGACGCGGATTACCGTGGATGGCCGGGAGTTCGGCGCCTTGGATCCTCTGCTGGCTGGACAATCGGCCGCGACCGCCAACGAAGTCACCTTCTCCTATGCCGAGGGCCGCGCGGTCAACGTTTCCTCGAAGACCCGCGAAGTCATCGTTGAATCCGCCGGCCTGCCCGGTTGGGCCACCCGAATCACCGCCAATAACGCGGCCTCTTTCCGTTTCAATCCGGCGAAAACCTGCGTGGACGTGGCCACCAAGGCCAACACCGAGACCGTCATCATGCGCTTCCCCGATTCCGGCATGGCCGAAATGGGCGCGGACTCCGCGGCGCGCTTTGACCTGTTCCGGGACCAGTCTTACTACGTGTCGGGTTTCGGCACGGTCAAAGCCCAGAGCGCGGATGGCCAGCCGGTAATGCTCTCGCATCAGGCTCCCCTGACCGCCTCGACAGTACAATCCACCACCATGGAGCGATCCATCAGCGAGGCCCCGCGGCCCCCGCTGGCCAGCGGCCCGTTGCCGACGGCAACCGATGCCAGCGGCCGCGCAGTGCTCAACCGTCTGACCCCCACGACGGACGTCCTGATCTCGGGAACCTTCGCCAGCAGCTTGGCCATTCGCGTTGGCGACCGGACCGTCGAGTTGGGTGCGGGCAAATCCGCGGAAACCGTGTCGCTGCCCAACGGCTCGATGATCGAGTTCACCATGGACCGGGCGAACGAGGTGCTCGCCTGGCGCGTGGAGAAGGGTTACTTCACCCTGCGCCTGGACGGGGAAGCCTTCCGCCTCTGGCGCGCCAACGCCCTGACCGACGAATCCGGGACCCTGCGCTGGGACAAATCCGTGTTCCCGCACACGCTGGTGCTCAAGAACACCACGCCGGCCACGCCCAACGGTGCCAACAACATGATCCTTGTCGATCTGGCCAAGGATGTTCCGCCTTACAGCCGCTACTTCGATTCGCCGCAGCCCGGTTTCTATGCCTCGGTCAAACCCGGTGCCACCTTCTCGTATTCGCCGTCAGAGACCCGCCCCGATTCCGGCGGCAACAAGAACATGCGCGTGGGTGCTTCCGCTCCCGACGGGGGCGTGAATATCTACCGCGTGTTTCCCAACATCGCCAGCGTCGTGCCGGGCTCGACGGATGCGATGTACAACAAGGAACTGCTGGTCGGGACCGACTGCTTCTGCATGGAAGCGGCACCGGGCGTGGGAGCGGCGCAGTCCCGGGGGAATAGGAGCGAGGGGACTACGCGCGATGGGACTACGCCCGGGGGGACCCCCCGAGGGGGCGATCTTCCGGGCTTCGGCAGCCTGACTCCGACAACCCCGACGTTTTCCCTGCCGCCCGCTACATTAAGTGGTGGACCGTAGGCCCGAGCACTGCTATAAAGCTCCAAGTTCTTCTTACATCTTAGAATTTCAACCGGCCGGCGGCCGTGGCTTCTTCCCCCCCTCCCCCTGAAGCCCGGTGACTTGCTGGCCGGTTGCTTTTTAGCCCGCGTGGCGCAGCCAACCCGCGGTCTGGACGGTCTGGAATAACCAACCCACTGCATTGCCGGTTCCTCCTTCTGGGAACCGGTCGGCCAAGGCCAAATCCGGTTCCCTCCCCCTTGCGCTCTACCGGTTTCCGGCGCGATCCGCGCTGCACGCGGCGATGAACTTCCGGATCGCTGCGCCTGCGGGATCACCGGTCTCCACGATCTTCGAACCGATGGTTCCATGATTCCGATTCTCGAACTGTTGGTACGTCACGCGGCCGTTTCCGGCCGCACGCATCAGGGCGACAAAGTATTGATTCTCCTCGGCCCGCGCCAGCCAGTCGCGATCCCCCATGATCACCAGCATCGGCGGCGTCTCCTTGCGCACATGGAATATGGGGGCGGCTTCATCGACGATCACCCGGTCCTTGGGCAGGCCGCGCTCCTCGCGGACGGTGAAATGGGTCATGGTTTGTCCGCTCACCGGAATCAGGCCGGCCAGCGCGCTGCCGTCCAGACGATGTCGGGCGAGATGGCGCAAATCCAGACCCACCATGAAGGACAGATACGCCCCGGCCGAATGACCGCCCACGAAAACCAGGTTCGTGTTGCCGCCGTGCCCCGAAATGTGGCCGTGAACCCAGGCCACCCCCGCCGCCGCATCCTCGAGGTAGGCGGGATATGTGGCGCGCGGGCTGAGCCGGTAATTCACCGTGGCAACCGCCACGCCGAGGGCCTGCGCCAGTTGGGTCGCAAACTTCACGCTCTTGCTCCCGCCGGTCAGTCCGCCGCCGTGAAACCAGACCAGCGTGGCAAAATTGGTCCGACCCGTCGGGACCACCAGGTCCAGCCGGCAACGTTCCCGCTCGTAGTCGGTGAGCGCGGCATCCGGCTTGTATAAAACATTCGTCAGCACCTGAAACTCCGCCGCGCCACCTTGATGCACCAACGGCAAAAACCCGCCGATGATGGCCAACGCGAGCAGGAGAGGGTAACGGGTTGCAGTCATGCGGGTGCAATAACATGCGCGCCGCACGACACCAAGGCGTAAACCAGCCAACCGGGACATCGCGGGGCCGCTCGGGCTGAACGCATCCCGAGTTTGGCGCTCGGAATCCACGCGCCGCAGCGGGCCGGCTTCATCTTCCCCCGGCCAGCAGCCAGGGCAGCGGCACGCGCACCCAGAAAATGCGGATGTTCTTGTCCTCCCAGCGTTCGTAAAGGCAGCCGACCTGCCCGTCGGGCAGCCGCGTCAGGCACGAGTACTCCGACGCTCCCTCCTGGATGAGCCGCGCGATGGGCCAGGTGCGGCCTTCGTCGTGGCTCACGCGGATGGTGAGATCGCGGCGTTTGGGGCTGGCCGGATTCGAGAACATCCAGATCGGCGCGTCGCCCGGTCGGTCGGTCGGCCACCGGTACACGAACCCCTGGCAGACGCCTTCGTAAAGCTGCGGCTCGGTGGTTACTTTGCCCCAGGTCTTCCCGGCGTCCGGACTCACGGCGATTAGCCGCTGATTGTACTGCGGACCGACCGGCGGGGTGTTGGTGCCGAAGGGGCGCACGCTCCAGTTCTGCCCGGATTGGTTGCGGGTGTTGATGTAGAGCGAGCCGTCGCGCCGCTCGGCGATCTGGCATTCCCCCGTCTGGCCGCCCACATCGCCGCCGAGTTGCCAGGTTTCGCCGCGGTCGTCGCTATAAACAACGTGGCTGCTGAATTCCTTCGAGCCCTCGACATTGTGATACGCGGGAACGACCAGGCGCCCGCTCTGGAGCTGCAGGCCAATCCCCGAGCCAAGTCCATACCAGGTCCATTCCGGCCGGCGGGCCGTGGCGGAAATGTCGCGCGGCACCGACCACGTGTGGCCATTGTCCCGACTGGACATTACAAACACACGGGTACGTTCCTTGCTCGTCCCGGCCACGATGTCCTTCTCCAGATCGTCGCCGCGACTGCGGGTGAAAAGCACCCAGATGGTCTTGGTCTGGCGCTCCACCACCGGCGTCGGATAGCCAAACGTATGCGGGCCATCATCCGCAATCTTCTGCACCGGTCCCCAAGTCTTTCCGGCATCCGTGCTGCGCTTGACCACGATGTCGATGTCGCCCGTGAAGCCGCCGCCCCCCACCCGTCCCTCGGCAAAGGCCAGCACGTCATTGTTCGGAGCAACGATCACCACCGGAATGCGGTAGCGCGGGTAGCCTTCCTTGCCAGAGTCGAACAACGTCACCCGCGGCGACGGACCGGACGGCGTTGCCTCGGCCGCAGGCGCGGAGCCGGCCCCTGCCGACAACAGAAGGCCAGCGCAAGAAAGCGAGCAAAACAGACCGGAAATGAATGGCCGAAAAAGCAGGTTCAAACCTTGCGCGGGAGAGGAATTCATGCGCCCGATGCTAGGCATCCTCCAGATCGATTGAAGGACAAACTTGAAGCGACGCGCCGGCAGGGGCTTCAACATCCTGACAACGCACGGTTTTCCGCTTGGAATGTTCCGACCGGGTTCGGCAGAGTCGCCGCCATGCTAGCCAAGGTTTGTTCCGCCGCCGTGCAGGGCATTGATGCGTATCCTGTCGAGGTGGAGGTCAACGCGGGTTGGGGCGACACGAAAACCGTGATCGTCGGGCTGCCGGACGCGGCGGTCCGCGAGTCGCAGGATCGCGTGCTCACGGCGCTTTCCAATTCCGGGTTCAAAATGCCGATGGGCCGGACCACCATCAATCTCGCGCCTGCCGACGTGCGCAAGGAGGGCCCGAGTTTCGACCTGCCCATCGCCGTCGGCATGATCGCCGCCAGCGAGCAACTGGAGACTGACCTGCTCGAGGATTTCGTGATGGTGGGCGAACTGGCGCTGACCGGTGCCGTGCGCGCCGTCAAAGGCGTGCTGCCCATGGCCATTCGCGCCAAGGCGGACGGGCGCAAAGGCGTGCTCGTGCCGCGCGAGAACGCCGCCGAGGCCGCCGTGGTGGAGGGTCTGCAAGTGATCCCGATCCAAAACCTCCGCGAAGCTGTGACCTTTCTCGCCGGAGAACTGGCCATCGACCCGCTCAAGGTGGACCTCGCGAAAATCTTCGACCAAGTCTGGGACGACGAGGTCGATTTTTCCGAGGTGAAAGGTCAAGAATCCGTGAAGCGGGCGCTCGAAATCGCCGCGGCCGGCAACCACAATCTTCTCCTCATCGGACCGCCCGGCACCGGCAAATCGATGCTCGCCAAGCGGCTGCCCACCATCCTGCCGCCTCTGACCCTCTCCGAGGCGCTCGAAACGACCAAGATTCACAGCATCGCCGGCATCCTGCCGCACGGGGTCGGACTCGTGACGCGCCGTCCGTTTCGCTCGCCGCATCACACCGCCAGCGACGCCGGTTTGCTGGGCGGCAGCATCAACCCCGCGCCGGGCGAGATTTCCCTGGCCCATCACGGGGTCCTGTTTCTCGATGAACTGCCCGAGTTCAAGCGCAGCGCGCTCGAGACGATGCGCCAACCGCTGGAGGACGGGCGGGTGACCATCTCCCGCGCCGCCGGGTCGGTGACGTTCCCCGCCCAGTTCATGCTCGTGGCGGCCATGAATCCGACTCCAGACGGAAAAATGCCCGGAGAATCAAAAAGTTCGCCGCGAGAGATTCAGAACTACCTCGGACGCATCTCGGGGCCGCTGCTCGACCGCATCGACATCCATGTCGAGGTGCCGCAGGTTAAATTCCGCGAA
Organism: uncultured Akkermansia sp.; assembly: GCA_964623105.1. Lineage (GTDB taxonomy): Bacteria > Verrucomicrobiota > Verrucomicrobiia > Limisphaerales > BJHT01 > BJHT01. The sequence continues at coordinate 5,150 of CAZUUP010000007.1, read as the reverse complement.
CTGGCCGCGGCGCAACCCGGCGAGCCGTCCGCCAACATCCGCGAACGGGTGGTCGCGGCCCGGCGCATCCAGCACGCGCGCTTCGCCGGACGCCCCCGCATCTCGAGCAACGCGCGCATGGGCTCGCGCGAACTCAAGGCCTACTGCGCACTCGATGAGGCGGGGGCGGAGCTGCTGAAGTTTGCGATGACCGATATGAACCTCAGCGCCCGCGCGCACGACCGGATCCTCAAGGTCGCCCGCACCATCGCCGACCTCGCCGCCGCGGAAAGCATCCAGTCGGAGCACATTTCCGAGGCGATTCAATTGCGCTCCCTCGACCGGCAACTGTGGGGCTGAACGCGCGATGGGGCGTGCGCTGCGTGCCCCACTGGCCGGCGCGAAAACCTTGGAATCGCCGGCAATGCCCGGAATAGTCGGAGCGTGACTGGCACGGAAGAACTTTACCTCGGCATCGAAGGCGGCGGCACGCGCACCGTGGCGCTGTTCGCCACGGCGGCCGGCAAAGTCTTTCGCCGCGTCGAGGCCGGACCGGGAAATGTCCGGTTGCTGAACGACAACGCGCTCCGGCAATTGCTGCGGACGCTGGCATCGGCCGCGCGCGATCTCCCGGCTCCGGCCGCGATCGGCATCGGCATGGCGGGTGCCCGGGACGAAGCACAATGGGGGCGGATGCGGGCGGCGGCGGCGAAAATCTGGCCGGGCATCCCCTGCCACGCTACGCATGATCTCGACACCGCACTGGCGGCGGCCGAACCGTCCGCCGGCCCAAACCGCCGCACCGTTCCACCCGGGCTGCGCGTCCTCGTTCTGAGCGGCACCGGTTCCTGCTGTTTTGCCCGCGACACTGCGGGCCGCACGGCCCGGTTTGGCGGGTGGGGTCACCTGCTGGGCGACAAGGGCAGTGGCTATGAAATCGGCCTGCGCGCGCTGAAGGCCTCCGTTTTCTATTTCGACCGCGACGGAACATGGCCCCGCCTCGGACAAAGGATATTGCGCGCCCTGCAACTTAACGAACCCAACGACCTCATCGGCTGGGTGCAAGGCGCGGGCAAAAGCGACATCGCCGCACTCGCGCCCGAGGTGTTCGCGGCGCGGACAGAAAAGGACCGCATTGCGGGTGACATCCTCGAGGGCGCCGCGCACAGCCTCGCCAAGGACGCGATCGCCTGCGCCAAAAAGCTCGCGCCACCGGGAACGCCGGCTGAATTCGTGCTGGCGGGCGGGGTGTTGCTGCGACAACCCGCATTTGCCCGCGAAGTGGCCCGCGGCATCCGCAAGCTCTGGCCGGGCGCCCGCGTGGCCCCGCTCGCGCGCGAAGGCGCCTGGGGAGCCGTGGTCCTGGCCCGTCGCCTGGCAGCACCCGAGGCATCCGGCCCGCCCGCGGGCAAAGCGAACCCGGCGGTAATTTCAAATCGCCCGGCCATCCCGCCGCCCGCCCCGGCGCCGTCCCTGCCGCCAACCGAGCAACGCAATCCCCGTTCCCGGAACTTGGACCGGCTTTCCGTATCCGACGCCATCGCGTTGATGCTCCGCGAGGACGCCCGGATTCCCGCGGCATTGCTGGCCGAACGCGCCCGCATCGCGCGGGTGATCGGCTGGATCGTGCGCTCGCTGAAAGGCGGCGGGCGACTGTTCTACGTCGGCGCCGGGACCAGCGGCCGGCTGGGAATTCTCGATGCAAGCGAATGTCCCCCGACGTTTCGGACCGCCCCGGAACAGGTGCAGGGCATCATCGCCGGCGGCCAACGCGCCATCTGGCAGGCGGTCGAGGGCGCCGAGGATGATCTCGAAGGTGGCGCCCGCGCGGTGGCATTTCGTGATGTGCGAGCGGGCGATGTCGTGGTCGGAATCGCCGCCAGCGGCCGCACGCCGTTTGTTCGCGGAGCACTGCGCGAGGCCAGGGCGCGGGGAGCGCGAACGGTGCTGCTCTGTTTCAATCCCGGTGTCCGGCTCGCACCCGACGAGCATCCCGAGGTCGTGATTGCGCCGGCTCTGGGACCCGAGGTGTTGACCGGCTCGACGCGGCTCAAGGCGGGCACGGCCACCAAGCTCGTGCTGAATCTTTTCACCACCCTCGCGATGGTCCGTCTGGGCAAAGTCGTGAGCAACCTCATGGTGGACCTCAACCCCTCGAACGTGAAACTGCGCGACCGCGCCGTGCGCATCGTGCGCGAACTGACGGGCTGCGACGCCCCCGCCGCCCGGGCGGCCCTCGAAGAATCGGGCTGGGTGGTCAAAGCCGCCTGGCAAAAGCTTCGCCGAAGACAACGTTGAAACGAGCGGGCCGATCCATTTCGGAAGAACGCGAAGGATCGTGAAACTCCGGCGCGAAGACAGGGCGCGCCTGTCCCCGGCGCGCCGCCACCCGCACGATTGCTCGCCGGGCTCAACGACGACCGACACGCCTGCCCGCCAGCCGGGATTCCACCGGACCAGAGGAAGATCCGACGTCCCTGCGTCTGATCGCCTCCTTCCGGCAACCCACCCAAAGGTTTTGCGAACTTTTTCCCGCCCACTGCGTCCAACGCCGCAAGAATCATCTGAACATGCAAACCTTTACTCCCCTCGTCCGCCTTTGTCTCCCCGCCATCGCTGCCCTGTTCCTCAATGCCGCCCCCGCGACCCACGCCGCCGGGAAGGGCTTCACCGCCGATCAAAGCCCGGCCGGTGTCACGGTCAAGTATGATGGCCAGCCGTTCGCCACCTACGTCATCGGCGAGGCCAACAAATCGTATCTCTTTCCCGTTTACGGCCCGACCGGAAAATCCATGACCCGCGCCTACCCGATGCAAAAAGTCGAGGGCGAGCAGACCGACCACTACCATCATCGGGGCATCTGCTTCGGCCATCAGGACATCAATGGTTTCGATTCATGGATGGAGCGCGGCAGCGTTTCCCTCCTGCCGGACGACAAGCTGACCGAGAAGCAAAAGACGTCCCTCGGCCGCATGGGCAGCGCCAAACACGTCGCCTTCAAGGAAGTCTCCGCCGACGCCAGTCGCGCCGTCGTCGTCAGCGAAAACATCTACGTGGGCGGCGATGGCAAGAAGTCCGTCACCGAAATCCGCACCCTCACCTTCCGCGTCGAGGGCGAGACCCGGCTCATCGACTGGGATCAGGAATTCATCGCCACCGAAGGAGACGTCACGTTCGGCGACAAGAAGGACGCCGGCCTGAGCATCCGCGTTCCGAGCACGATGGCCGTGGATTCCAAGAAAGGCGGCCGCATCGTCACCAGCACCGGCATCACCGACAAGGACGCCTGGAGCAAACGCGCCCCGTGGGTGGATTACTCGGGCCCGGTGGAAGGCGAGACGCTCGGCGTCGCGATCCTGAACCACCCCAGCAGCTTCCGCCACCCGACCAGCTGGCATGTGCGCACCTACGGCCTGTTCACCGCCAACTGCTTCGGCACCCTGGACAAGAACGATCCCAACGGCCCGCACACCCTGAAAAAAGGCGGCAAGCTCGTCCTCCACCATCGCTTCGTCTTCCATAAAGGGGATGAAAAGGCCGGCAACATCGCCGCCGCATTCGAGCGGTACGCGAAGGAGAAGAAGTAACCGTCAACCGCGCCCTCAGCCGCCGGCGTGGGGCGGCGGACGCCATTCAAGATTCGCGGGCGTCAACGCCGCGTCACCCCGGCAACCACGTTTTGGCAGGTGCGCCGACGGCGGTATCGCGACGTTCGATGATGGCTTGCACCCACGAGCCGATGCGGGCGGGCAGCCAATTCCCTTCCGCATTCCGCGCCGATTAATTAGCGTCCCGCCATGCCCGCCAGTTTCCCCAGAACGTTTCGTGTCCGGCAGCACTTTGAACGCCCCGTCGTCGCCGACGTGCCAGCCACGGTGCGCGCTGAACTGAGCCGCCTCGGCCTCGCGGAACAGGTGCGCCCCGGTCAGAGCATCGCCATCACCGGAGGCAGTCGCGGCATCACCAACATCGCGCTAATCCTCCAGGCGGCCGCGCAGTTTTTCCGCGACCTGCAGGCGCGGCCGTTCATCGTTGCGGCCATGGGCAGTCACGGCGGCGGCACCGCCGCGGGACAACGGGCGATTCTGGCCAATTACGGCATCACCGAGGAGTTTTGCGGCTGCCCCATTCGCTCGGACATGGAGACGGTCGTGATCGATCAAACCCCCGAGGGTGTCCCGGTCCATTTTGCGCGCGACGCGCTGGCCGCCGATCATGTCCTCGTGGTCGCCCGGGTGAAACCGCACACCGAACTGTTTGGCGAGCATCAGAGTGGATTGATGAAAATGCTCCTCATCGGCCTCGGAAAGCACGAGGGGGCCAAAATCTACCATCGCGCATTCGTGGATTATTCGCTGGACCAGATCGTGCGCAGCGTGGGACGTCGCGTCATCGAGAAAGGCCGCATTCTGGCCGGCTTGGGCATCGTTGAAAACGCCTGCGACGAATCCGGCCTGATTCGCGCCGTCCGGCCGTCGGAAATGGAAACGCAGGACCGCGAATTGCTCGCCCTCGCCCGCCGCTGGCTGCCGCGCCTGCCCTTCGATCACGCCGACCTGCTGTTGATCGACGAGATCGGCAAGGAAATCTCCGGCTGCGGCATGGACACCAATGTCATCGGCCGGAAACACCACGAACACAGTTCGGCAGCCGACGAGTTTCCGAAGATCAAGCGCATCGCCGTCCGCAGTCTCACCGAACAGACTCACGGCAACGCAACCGGGTTGGGAAAATCCGAGTTTTGCCTGTCGCGCGTGGTCGAGGCGATGGACCCCGGCATAACGTACATCAACGTCACCACCGCCTGCTTTCCGCAGGTGGGCATGATCCCGCCGCATTACCCCACCGATCGCGAAATGCTCGCCATCGCCCTCGGCACCATCGGGCTGACCGAGCCGCCCGACGCCCGGTTGCTGTGGATTCGGAACACCCTGCACCTGCAGGAACTCGAATGCGGCGAGGCTTATCTTCCGCTGGCCCGCCAGCGCCACGACCTGGAAATCCTGACCGAGCCCCGGGAACTGCCCTTCGACCCGGCCGGCATGCTGCCGCCCCGATTGACCGAACTGCGTCCTGACCGGTGAAGCGCAAGCGCCGGCCCTCGTCGCCACGCTTTATGGCCGTTTCTCGATGCGCCAGCGGCCCCAGAGCTGCGGCGTGAGCATCGCCTC
>CAZUUP010000006.1:0-30715 GCA_964623105.1 uncultured Akkermansia sp. | reverse complement strand
CAGTTTGGGGGCGGGGGCGGTTCTTGGAACTGGCAGCTTTGGTGAACGGAGCGCGTGCGGCGCGCTGGGGACAGACGCGCCCTACCTTTTTTTGCGGCTTCTGCGCCTTTTTGCGGCGAACGGTGTAAACGGCGGTCGAAAAGTGCGGCGGAGCGCGTTCTCCGCTGCCGTTTTTTGGGTTGATGTTTCAGCGCCGGTGCCGGCCCGCGAGAAATCTGGTGTTTCGGAGTTCGTCGTTTGCCGGTGCCGCCGTGAGCGTCACGGTGACCAACAATTTTCATAGCCTTCCGATGGACTCCGGTGCCTGCACAGGAGGGGTGTTCATGAACGGCCTGCTGGCTCTGGGAAGCGCGTGGATCATTTCCTGGAAAGCCAGAATTCCCAACGGGCTGCTGCAAGTGTTGTTCTCCCTCCGGCACATCCTGCGGCTGATGGTGCTCTCCGGATTTCTGAATGTGGTTTTCAATCCCTTGGTGGGGCTGCTCAAGGCGCCATCCGCTCCCAAAAAGAGCCTGTCGCGTGTTGGAGCAAGCCGGTTCGTTGTTTCATGGATCTACGGATGCTTGGGCGGAGCTTGGCTCGTCCGCGAGGTGCGATAGGGAGCAGGGGAGTCACACCAGGGCGGGCGCGGGGCGTGGTTGGGCGGGAAGGCTGGCGAGGAGGTAGCGTTCGATCTGGTCGATGATGGCCTTTTGGGGAAAGCGTTTGCAGACCTCGGTTTGGCCGTTGGCGGCGATCCGTGCGCGCCGGGCGGGGTTGGCCATCAGATCCGTGATCCGGGAGGCGAGTTCGGTGGCGTTGCCGGCGGTGTAGGTCAGGGCATTGACGCCGTGGTGGAAAAGTTCCTTGCTGCCACCGGTCGTGGTGCCGATGACGGGCAGGCCGCTGGCCATGGCCTCGATCGGCGTGAGCGCGAAGGGTTCCTCCCATTCCGACGTGAACAGCAGCGCATCGTGTGCGCGATAGACGTCGGGCATCTCGGCTGCGTTGGCGGTGTGGAAGGAGACCGGCAGCCGGTGGCGGGCGACGAAGTCCTTGAGGTTCCGGGTGTAGGCGGGATCGCCGTGTCCGTAGATGCTCAATTCGCCGGTGAAACGTTCCCCCATCGCGGCCACGGCGCGCAGGGCGGTCATGACGCCCTTGTCGTCGGCCAGGCGGCCGACGTAGAGGAACCGGCGCAAGTCGTGCGACGCGGGCGCGGGCTCTCCGGAGAAACGCGCGGTGTCCACCGGACAGTGGATGATAGCGCCGTGACCGACGGCATGGCCGCGGGCGGCGGTGAATTCGCGGAGCGCGCGGCTGCAAAAGTAGAGCCGCGAAAATCGGACGGACCCAGCCGGGCCGGTGGGGGCCACGGCGCTCCAGCGCGCCTGCGCACCGGTCGCGCGCCAGAGAGCGCGCAGGAGGCGCGCGGGCAGCGAAGGCTGCGGACGGTTCCACCAGTCGAGCCAGACATCGGCCACGAGGCTCCGGGCGATCCAGTGATCCGAGACGTCGTAAACGGTCGGCACGCCCAATTCCTGCAAGGTGAGGCAGAGGGATTTCGAGAGGCCGCCGAGGTTCCAGACGTGAACCACGTCCGGGCGGAATTGCGCCACGGCCGCGCGCAACACGCGGTTGTTGTGCAGTTCGAGTTTGCGCAGCCGCCAGATGTTGAGCCAGGGATGGCCAAAGAAGCCGTGGATGCGGAGTGTTCGCGCGACGCCGTCTTCAGCCTGCGCGGACGCGGCGGCCTCGACGCCGTGATTGGAGGTGAGGACGTTCACCTCGTGACCGCGGGCGCGCAGGGCGTTGACGGTGGCGGCACAGCGCAGTTCGTAACCGCCGACGTAGTGGGGAGGATAGAGGTTGGAAAGGGTCAGGATTTTCATGATGCGGTCGGGGAAAGCGTGGCGAGGCCCTGTTGAAAACCGGCGAGGCGTCCGCGTCGCTGCGCCCAGCGGATGCGGGCGGCGTGGGGCAGTTCGCGGCATCGCCAGGTGCGGAAACAGAAGCGCAGGTCGTGGCGGAGGTCGCTCAGCCAGCCGAGGGCGACGGTTTTGAGCCAGCGGGTGTCGCGCGGGTTGGCGGACCCGGCGCGGCCGATGGCGTAGGCGTCGCCGAAGCTCCGGCGACGCGCCTGAGCGGGAGAATAGTTGTGGGAGTGCATGACCACCGACTCGGGCACGTAGGTGGTTTTGTAGCCGTGAAACCGGCACCAGCGCGTGTATTCGTCGTCCTCGGCAAATTGCAGGTCCTCGCGGAAACCGCGGCGCGACCACACGTCCTTGCGGAGGCCGCTGCTGACCATGCTGAAGAAATGCTCCCAGCGCGCGGCCTCGCGGCGGGGTCCGAAGCAGCGTTCGTAGTCGCAGGCGAAGACGGCGCGGCAGTCGGGCCGGGGAATCTGGCGGCCGTAGCAGGCGGCGACGCGGGGTTGCTGCAGGGCCGCGGCGAGCGGTGCGAGCCACTGGTTGTTTTGCGGCGTGGCGTCGGCATTGAGGAAGAGGCAGAACTCCGAGCGGGCCAGGCGCATGCCGGTGTTGAGGACGCGGCCGGGATTGTACTCCGCCGGCGTGATCTGCACGAAATGCGCGGGGCGCGCGGCGCGGATGAGTTCCTGCGAGCCGTCGGTCGAGCCGGAGTCGATCACGATGAGTTCGTGCGCGGGCGGCTGCTGGGCGGCGAGGGCGGGGAGCGTTTCGCGCAGCGCCCAGGCTTCGTTGTAGGAGCGCATGATGATGCTCACGGCGGGCGGGTTCATGGGCTTACGAGGAGAGGGTTGCGTCCGCGTAGTCCGGCCGCATGCAACCGGCCGCGGAGACCGGCGGGAACACTTGGTGGAAGGCCGCGGAGCGCTCGTCGGCCAGTTCGGAAAACTTGATCACGCGGACGTCCGGCTGACGGGCGAGCCAGCCGGCGGTCGCGTGGAGCACGTCGATGAACGCCTCGTTGGGCCGGCCGCCGTGAAAATATTCCCACCAGTGCGTGACGAGGACGGTCAGTTGGTTGCGGGCCACGGCCGCCTGAATGCGCGGCAGGATGGAGGCGGGCGGGTGTTTGTGGGAGAGCAGGCAGCCCGGGTGCGTCAGCAGCGTCAGGCCGTTGAGATGGACGTGGGGTTCGCCGCGCAGTTTGGCCGAGAGCACGCGGGGCCACCACGACAGCGGCAAGCGGCGGAGGTCGAGCCAGCCGGTCGAGAAGACCCGGAAACGGCCGGCGACTTCGGTGCAGCCGGCGAGTGAAAGCTGATCGTACGGCGCGACGAACGTCTCCGGCGGCGTGAGGCCGGCGTCGGCGAAGCAGCGGGCGCCATCGTCGAGCCGGCGTGTGAGGTCGGCGCGGTTGCCCTGATCGAACTCGAGATAGGTGTGTTCGCAGCCGTGGTGCAGCGGCTCGAGCCGGGGATTGGCGCGCAGGTACTCGAGCAGCGCCGGATGCCGCGCGATGGGCAGGTGCTCGGGTTCGTCGCCGCGCCGGGCCAGCAGGAATCCCTCGGGCGAGCCGTCCGCCCAGGTGGCGCGGGTGTTGACGTTGGGGATGACGGCCAGGTTGACCGGCAGGCCGCGGTCCAGGAACGGCCGGTAGAGGCGCTCGAGGCAGGCGACCGGTGTGAGGGCGCAGGTGTCGTCGTCGCGAATGATTACGTATTTCATGGTTGGTTTCTTCCAGGTTTTTGTTGGTGGAGTTCAGCGTAGAGATCGCCGACGCGGCGGGCGGCCGCGACGGTGTCGTAAGTGGTGCGCACGAGCGTCGAGGCGGCATCGATCATCCGCTCGCGGGCCGGACCGGGTTGCAGCGCGCGGTCGAGGGCGGCGTGGAATTCAGCGGGATTGTCGAGCGGGAAAAGCCAGCCGGTTTCGCCGTGGCGGATGAGTGATTCCGCGCCCGAGGTGCGTGAGCAAATGACCGGCGAGCCGGCGGCCCAAGCTTCGATAATCGCCAGCCCGAAGGTCTCCGCGGTGGACGACAGCACGGTGGCGCGGGCGTGCTGGAGCAGGCCGATCAGCGGGCCGCCACCGGGTTCGAGGCTGCCGGTGAAGAGGACGCGGTCCTCGAGGCCGAGACGGCCCAGCGCGTGGCGGAGGGTGGCTTCGTAGCCGGGAAATGTCTCGGGTCCGGCGAAGACGAGCAGCGCGCGCGGATGGCGCTTCACCACGACCGGCAGTTGATCGACCAGCCAGCGCTGGTTTTTCACCGGATCGAGCCGTGCGACGCAGAGGACGACATCCCGGCCGGCGATTTGCGGAAACGCTTGCCGGGCTTCGGCACGATGATCGACGGCGTAGCGGGCGGCCGGGACGGAATGCGGTTGCACGAGCACGCGCTGATGCGGGTGCCGCTGGCGGATGAGGTCCGCTTCGCGCGGATTGCAGGTGAGGACGGCGTCGGCCTTTTCCAGCAGGCGCCGGCTTTGCAGCAACAGGCCGAGCACGCGGCCCCACTCGAATCCGCCCAAGAGCGGAGCGGTGAGCGCGGCCATGGCCTCGGCGGGCAGATCGAACCAGCCGCCGTGAATGGTGACGACCAGCGGCAGGTTGCGCCAACGGGCGGCGGCAAGCCCGATGCCCCCGAGGCGGTTCAGGGCGTGGGTGTGGATGACGTCGAGCGGCTCGCGCAGCAACCGGGTGAAGAGGTCGAACGACATGAGGTTGCCACCCCACCGGACCAGTTGCCGCCGCCGCTGCCCGGAAATGCCGGCCACGGGGAGGAAGGCGTGGTAGCGGCGGACTTGCGCGCCCGCTTCGGCGAGCGGATCGCGGCCGGTGCGCGCGGCCAGCGCGGGGCAGTGAACGGAGGATTGCACGCCGTGCGCGGCGAGGCCTTCGAGGAGGCGCAGGACGGCGGTTTCCGTCCCGCCCCATTCGAGGGGATCGTATTTGCGGAGGATGTGTGCGACGCGCAGTGGCGATTGCGTGCGGTCGGATGACGGGGGTGGGTTTTGCCAGCCGATGGCGGTGGCCATCCGGCTGGGCGCGTGGGTGGGGGTGGTGGTCTTCATGCGGGAAGGAGGTTCGGGAGGCGCAGCGGCAGGCGGCGGGAAAGTTGATCGCGCTCGCGCGGGTTCAGCGCGACGCGCCAGAGCGTGAAGGCCGCGATAAGCCCGGCGGCAGAACCCTGGAGCAACACAGGCAGCCAGGGATTGTCCGCGGGAAACACCGCGCCAACGTGGGCGGCGAGCAGGAACACCAGCATGGGCACACACGCGATCCACGCCGGCAGAATCGCGCGGCGGAACAACTCTCCGGCGGTCAGCCCGGCTTCGCGTGCCATCCACGGCCAGAGAAAAACCCAGCCGAAGAAGAGCGTGGGCAGGAGCGAGCCGACGGCGACAGCGGCGACATTCCGGAACACGAGGACGAGCGCGATGCTGAGGAGGAGATTCGCCACGGCCTCGGCGAGGCCGAGCCACATGAGCCGGCGCTCGTGTCCGCACATCATGAAGATGCGCTTGGAAACGCTGTGCGTGAGGATGGTGGTGTAGAACCACGCGAGGAGCACGTGGCCGACGAGACAGGTTTCCGGCGGGGCGACGCGTTCGCCGGTGAGGAGGCGGAGCAGTTCCGGGAGATGAAAGGCGCAGAGCAGATAGAGCGGCGTCGCAATCACGACGCTCCAGCGGAGGCTGTTGACGAGCAGATCGCCGAGGGCGGCGCGCTCGCCCAGCGCGTGGAGATGGGCCGCCGCCGGCGAGAGGGTTTCCTGCACCTGCCGGGTGAACTGGTGGAAGACTTCGGCGACGCGTCCGCCGGCCTGGTAGAGGCCGACCGAGGCGACGGACAACGTGGCGCCGAGCACCAGTTGGTCGGTCTTGCCGAGCAGCAGATTCGTGGTCGAGCCGAGATACGCGTAGAGCGAGAAACGCATGGTCTCGCGGATCAGCGCCGGGGAAAACCGGCGCGGGCTCAGGCGCACGGCGGGCATCGAGCGCAGCGCGAGAACCCCCGCGAGCGCGTCCGGCACGAGCGCAAACACCAGGGCGATGATCGTGAGGGCGGTGAGGCTCCAGTGCAGCCAGACGGCGGCGGCGATGAAGGCGAGCCGCAGGACGAGCGCCGCGGAGACGAGCTGGTTGGCGAGGCGGATGCGCTGCTGGCCGCGGAGGATTTCTGGGAAAACACCGAGCGGAAACGCGAAGCACAGCCCTGCGAAAAACCAGACCAGCACGCGCCGGAATTCGTCAGACTTCGCCGCGGAAATTCCCAGCCAGCCGACAAGCGCCGCCGCGCCGAGTACCACGGCCAGCGCGATCACGGCCGCCATCGCGGCGTAAAAGACCAGGATCGTGCTGAGCACCCGGCCGAGCTTGTCCCAGTCCTGCTTGATCGACAGCTCGACGACCTGTTTCTGCGCTGCGAAGCCGAAGCCGAGATCCAGCAGGCTGCCGTAACCGAAGAGGCTCCAGAGCAGCGACCAGAACCCGAACTCCTCGCGGTCCAACGCCTGGTAGAGCAGGCGGAACGTGATCAACCCCACGACCATCCCAAGGAGGGTGCGCACGTAGTTGGACACGGAATTGCGCCAGATGTGGTGCTTGATCTCGGCGTAGTTCATGGGCGCAGGAAGACCGCGGTGCCGGATTCTTCGTGGACTCCCCGGAAGCCAGCGTTGACAAGGCCGGCGATGAGGCGGAACACGCGCTCGGTGCCGATGATGCGCGGATGCAGCTCGATGATGAGCTTGGTGACGCTGGCGGGAATCTGGCGCGGATCGAGAAACTGTTCGGCGCCCTCGATGTCCACGATCAGGGCCGTGGGCGCGAAGTCGAGACGGCGAAGCACGCCCGCAAGGGTCGTCCCGGGAACGCGGACGGTCCGTCCCGTGGTGATTCCGCCGACCGTCGAGTTCTCCCAGAATTCGCCACCGACCTCGAGCGCGACCTCCGCGTCGGCACCGGCCAGCGCGAGGTTCCAGACCACCGGCCGGCGGTCATTCAGCGCGTAATTGCGCTGCAACAGTTCGACCGTGGCGGGGTTGGCCTCGACCGTGGCGTAGCGCGAAATGCCAAGCCGGGTCTGGCAGTAGAGGCCGATGAAACCGATGGCACCGCCGAGTTCGAGCACGGCGTCGTCACGCGTGAGAAAACGCTGGACCATCAGCCGCTCCTGCACCTCATAGCGGCCGAGCAGGAGGTTGTTTTTCATCACGCCCGACAACGAGGCGACGTCGAGGCGGACGCCCTCGAGCGCGACGGTTCGGATCCGGGGGAGTGTGAACTTGAAGCGCCAGCGGCTGGCTAGATTCTCCCACATTTGGAACCAGAGGGTCCGTTGGAGGAGGGTCGGAGGTGCTGGGAGTGCGGCGTTGGTCATGCGAGTTGGAGGGGTTGCAGGGCGGCCCGGTTTTGCGCGCGGGCCAGTTGCGCGGTGTGCTTCATCACGCCGTGGAGATGCGGGATGGCAGTCACGTGAGCGGGAATTTCCGGCTGGTTGGTGAGCAGCGCGGCAAAGCTGTGCGGAGCCGACGGATGATAGCCGTGCATCGCGCGGATCGGGCGTTCGCCCATGTGGCTGGGGACGATCAGCACGCCTTCGTCCACCAGGAAGATCAGTTCGCCAAAGCGGTGGTCGGCGAATCGCGTGTGCAGGGATTCCAATTCCGCGTCGGGCAGGATGCGGCCCTGCGGAATCGCCTGGAGTTCGGCGGTGATCAGGCGGCGTGCGTTCGCGTGGAAGAACCAGAAGCGGGCCATGGTCGAGTCGTAAACCACCGCGTAGTCGATCCCCTGCCGCAGCGGGAGCGCCTCGATCCGGGCCATCAGGTCGAGGTGAACGTCGCAGTTGGCCATGCCGTGGTCGCTGAAGACGTAGAGATGAATGTCCGCGTAGCGCTGGCGGGCGGCGGCGAGCAATTCGTGGATCCACTGCCCGTAGAGGCGGAGGCGGGCCGGCACTTCGGGCGACGCATTGCCGACGCGATGCAACAGGCCGTCGAGTCCGGGCCAGTATTGAAAGGCGAAATCGATGTCGCCCCGGCGCAGGTGGCCGGCGAGCGCGTCGCGGTTCTGCTCCTCGGTCCGACCGGGATCGCTGACGAACCACGGGATGTTTTCGGCGGCGAGGAAGTCGAAAATGTTTTCGCCCCGGTTCATGCCGCCGGGCTGGAGCGGATTTTTTTTCTCGGTGAAATCGTAGGCGTGGATGTGCTGGAACGGGATGTTGTAGAGGTCGAAGTAGCCTTGGAAACCGAGCTGCGACCGGACCCAGCGGGTGAGGGCGCGCCGGAAGAAACGCCGGCTGGTCAACGCCCTGGGCAGCCAGCGCAACGGGCGCAGCGAACGGAACGGGGAGTTCTGCGGATCGTGGACGAAATAGCACCAGTTGTGGTGCTCCGCCGGCCAGCGGCCCGAGACGATGGACGGCACGCAGGCCGAGCTGTAGCCGAACACGCTCCCGAGGCGCTTGCGGGTCGGCGCGAAATCGTGTCCGAAGGAATCGTGCCGCAGAATTTCCCAGCCCATCGCGTCGATCATGATGAAAAGGCCAAGGGTAGGTTTCATTGCAGGGGGTGGATAAGCGTTGCAATGCAACCGCAATAAGCGAGCAATGGCCGGCATCCCTGCCGGGCATCCCCAACTGGGCGGCAGGCGACGTGTGACCGATTGCAACCCGAGATAACCAGGGGGTTTCCCGCCGACTCGAGCCCTGTGATTTGCCATTGCAGTTTCATTCGCCTCCCGTGGTTACGCTGGCGGCGTGCCAAAGCCGGTGCATTGCATTTTGGAAACGCGACGCCCGAGGAGCGGAGGCTTGACCGCCGCGCACGATTGAAAATGCGGCATCCGCCCTCCCGATCTGGATTAAACCCTGCGGGGCGTGGTCTCCCCGGGGCGAGGGTGCGGGTGTCCGGGGAAGTCGAAACGGACGGGGAGATGCGGCCCCTCGGGAGGCGCAGGCTCAGGCCGGACCGAGGATGCGGACGGCTTCGGCGAGGAGTTGCGAGGGGGAGAACGGCTTCGTGAGGTACAACGCCGCGCCGGAACCCTGGGCTTCCTCGCGGGCGACGGTCTGGCCGCGCGACGTGAGCATGATGACGGGAATGGCCGCGGTGGCGGGCGCCGCCTTGAGCTGCTTGAGGGCGGTGATGCCATCCATCTCGGGCATGGTCACGTCCATGACGATCAGGGCGGGAAGTTCCCGGGTGGCGATGTCGAGCGCGGCGCGCCCGTCGCGAGCGGTGAGGATTTCGAAGCCGCCCTTGCGCAGGCTCAGTTCGGTGACGCGCAGCATGTGCGGTTCGTCGTCCACGATGAGGATTTTTTTAGGCATGATCGCCCGCCTCCGTGCGGGAAAGGACGAGGAACGCGGTGTCGTCGGCGGGTGCGGTTTCCAACTCGAAGCCCCGAAGCAGATCAATGAGGCGTTGCTTCGCGGATTCGCCGGAGTCGCGGTTGCGGGCGGCCGCGGCCAGCACGGCCTTGACGGCGTCCAGCCCCAGCAGTTCGGAACGGGCGTTGCGCGCCTCGATCAGGCCGTCGGTGAACATCAGGGCGTGGCCGTCCGGACATGCGACGGACTCGCCGGGGAACTCCGCCGCGGCATGGATGCCGAGCGGCGGGCCGCCGGAGGCGATCTCGCGCACGTGCCCGTCGGCGCCCGCGGCGAGCAGCGGCGGATGCCCGGCGCCGGCGACGCGGAGTTCGCCGCGGGGGCCATCCCAGAAGGCCAGTTGCGCGGTGATGAACATCTCGGCGCGGTCGAGTTCGTGGAAAAGATTTTGGTTGAGCCACGCGAGGAATTCGGACGGTTGCGGCGCGAGGTCGCGGCGCGCGCGGACCAGGCTGCGGAACATGAAGGCGAACAGCGCGGCCGGCAGGCCCTTGCCCATCACGTCCGCGACGACCAGCAGCAGGCCGCCATCGGGGGTGGGGAGCGCGTCGTAGTAGTCGCCGCCGATTTCCCGCGCGCTGCGGTAAAAGCCGGCGAGGGACGCGCGGGGCGCGGACGGGAGCTGCTCGGGGAGGAGCATCCGCTGGATGTTGGCGGCGATCTCGAGGTCGCGCAGGTTGAGCCGCGCGGCGAGCTGTTCCTCGTGCAGTTGCGCGTTGCGGATTTGGAGCGCGAGAAAGTCGGCGACGGTTTGGATGACGCTGGACTGGCCGGTCTGAAATGCGGGGCGGGCCGGGAGGCGGCCGACGGTGAGGACGCCGACGAGCGTGTCGTTCACAAACATCGGATGCGCGAGGCCGCAGCCGGTTCCCGCAGGGCGGTGCAGCGGGTCGTCGTGGGCCAGCGGCGTCGAGGCGTCGAACCAGAAATCTTTCCGCGTGGCGGCGGCGGCGGCTTCCGCGGAGGCGCGGGGCGAACTCGCGGCCGCGAGGGCGACCGGCTCGGGAAGGCCGCCGGCATGCGAGGTGGCGGCGGTGCGCAGTTCCGAGCCGTCGGGGCTGGCGAGGCGGAGGATGAACCAGTCGGCATCGGTGATGCGCAGCAATTGATCGAGCCAGCGCTGCACGAAGCTCGCGGAGGCGTCGTCGGCCTGCAGTTCGCTGCTGAACCGGAAGACGGCCGAGAGGCTCTCGTAGCACGAGGAAAGCTCCTCGGTCATCAACTCGAGGGTGCGTTCGGTCTCGCGCAGTTTTTCCGCGGGATCGCCCGGCGGAACGGCGGGCGGCGGACTGGCGGAGGCGGCGCGCCGCAGCCGCAGGATCAGGCAGTTCTCGGCGTCGCCGCGCAGGTAGCGTGCTTCATCGACGAGGTTTTGAATGAGGAACAAGCCGCGGCCGGATTCGGCATCCTCGGGGGGAAGCGTGGCGTGCGCGGGGAAATCGAAGCCCGGCGTGTGATCGGTGATGCGGATTTCAACCCAGGCGGGGGAAACGAGCGTCTCGATGCGGACAGGAAGCGGGCGGGCCGTTTCGCGGACGTAGAAGACGGCGTTGTTGGCGCCCTCGGCGAGGGCGAGTTCCAGGCGGCTCACTTCATCCGGGGCCACGCCGTCGGCGGCGAGGGCGGCGCACGCCTGCGCGCGGGCCTGCGCGGCGGCGGCGAGTTCGCAGGGGAACTCGAGGCGGCGCGCGAGCAGCGGGCGGGAGGCGTCGGCGTCCATGACCGGTCAGGTGCGGACGATTTCAAACACGCGGTGAAGCCGGGTGAGTTCGAGGATTTGCAGGACGGGGGGTGCGGGGTTGAGGATGCGCACGGTGCCGCCGCGGGAGCAGAGGGTTTTGTGGAGTGCGATCAGCGCGCCGAGGCCGCTGCTGTCCACGAAGCGGGTCTGGGACAGATCGACATCGAGGGTGCGGATGTTCTCGCGGAGCGCGGCGCGGGTGTCGTCGCGCACCGCGGTGCTGTTGGCGGAGTTAAGCTCGACAAGGCCGCCGATGGTCAGCTTGTCGGCCGTGAAATAAGTGGTCATCAGTCGTCAGGTTTGTTCGAGCTGAAACAATGGGGCAAAATTCCGGGGCCGCCAAGCGTGCGATGCGGAGCGGGTTGGCCGTGGTGGCGGAAGGTTCATGCGGTGCGTTTGTGGTTTTCCATTGCGCGTGCGGACGGGGCGGGGCCGGTCAGCCTGCGTCCACGAATTCCTCGGGAGTTGCGACATAGTCCTGGGCCTTGAGGCCGCGGGCCGCCAGTTCCTCGAGGGGAACGAGCCGCCACGAGGTCAGGCGTTTGTGAATCCCGGCGACGCGGTAGCGGGTCTTGGCGAAGACCTGCCGCAGCGGGAAATCCGCGGCCTGCAATCGCCAGGCGTCGTGGCATTCGAACAGGATCGCGCGCGGTCGGAAGCGTTGAATCACGGGGATGAGCGAACGGAGCACGGTTTCCTCGTGGCCTTCGACGTCGAGTTTGACGAGGTCCAGTCCGTCGAGCCGGGATTCGAGCATGAGCTTGGGGCCGGAGATGAGGTTCACTTCGACGGAGTTCTTGGCCGCGCCGGGTGGGGGCAGGTCGCGGAGGTGGCTGCCCCCGGAGTTGCCCGCGACGCAGATCATGGTCCCGCGGGAATCGGAATCCGAGACCGCGAAGTTCATGGCGCGCGCGCGACCGGGGCCCACGCGGGCGAGATTCTTTTGGAGAAGCTGGAAGCAGTGCGGCAGCGGTTCGACGGAGACGACGCGGCAGGCGGGCAGCCGGGCGAGGAGGACGCAGCTCACGTAGCCGACGTTGGCGCCGATGTCGAGGATGCGGTCGCCATCGCGCGCGAAGTGCAGCAGCACCTCGGGAATCGTCCGGTCGAACTGACCCGTCAGGTAGAGATGGCGTCCGATCAGGTCGTTGGGCATCACGTGCATCGAGAAGCCGTCGCTGGTGGGCACTTCGAGGATTTGTTCCTGAAACATCAGCGAGCCGAGGCCGGTCGAGTCGATGAGCCGGCCCTGACCGCGGGGAAATGGATAGCGGTGCAGGAGGCTGCGGGCGATCTGGTGGGTGAGTGCAGGCATGGTGATGAGGGGATGGTTGAGTGGATGGAGAGGTCGGTTGGTTAGGTTAGTTGAGACATGCGGGCGCCTCGCTGGCGGCGTGCGAACGATATTCGGGACCCGACCACGGGGCTCGGGTCCGCGACGCGAGCCGCGCGAGGAAATGGGCGATGGAGCGGCGACGCACCTGACACTCCGCGAGCAGGAAGGGATCGGGGACGCGCGTCAGCGAGCCGGTATCAAGCTGGAGCAGTTCGTCCCCCCAGGCGAAGGAATCGCGGACTTCGACATAAGCGCCGACGAACGTGCGCGGGCCGATGATGCTGCCGGTGATTTCCGCGCCTTCGTCCACGTAGCAGCCGTCCTCGATGACCGTGCCGGGGCCGACCCGGGCGCGGCGACCGATGAAGACACCGGCACCGATCCAGCACGGGCCTTCGAGGCGGGCATCCGCGCTGAGCTGCGAACGGCGGGACGCAAACACACCGGGCGCGATCTCGCGCATCGCGAGTTGTTGTCGCGCGGCGAGCGGGAGCAACTCCTGATGCACGCCGTACCAATCGCGATAGCTGCGCCAGAGCGGCAGGTGCGGGAGCTGCGGGAGGTGTTCGAGCGCGACGACGCGGTCGGGCGGCGGGCCGTTCCCCGATGCGGTGGGCGTGGTGACTTCGATATCCACGCCCCAGGCTTCGCCGCGGCCGACGACCGCGCGGATTTCCGCGACCGATTGCGTCGCCGTAAGGCGGATGCGGCGGACGCCCTCCGCGGCGAGAGCAGCCAGGGCGTGCTCGATGACCGTGGCGCCCAACAACGGAGTGAGGGCGAGCGGAAAGCGGCGGGTCAGCGCGGGGACCGGGGCCGCGTGCGAGGGACAGTGGAGGATGATGTTCATGAGTTCAGGCGCCCTTGCCGAAGAGGATCGCGGGGACGGTTTTGGCCAGCAGCCACAGGTCTTTTCCAAGCGACTGGCTCTCGATGTAACGCACGTCGAGATCGACCTGCTCGGGGAAATCGATGGCGTTGCGGTCGCCGATTTCGAGCAGGCCGCCGTGGCGCTCGCCGACCTGCCACAGACAGGTGATGCCGGGTTTCACGCGCAGACGGCGGCGGTCGGCCAGCGAATAAAGCGCGACTTCGCGGCTCACGGGCGGGCGCGGTCCGACGAGGGACATGTCGCCGCGGAGCACGTTCCAGAACTGCGGCAGCTCGTCCAGCGACGTCTTGCGCAGCCAGCGTCCGACCGGCGTGACGCGGGGATCGTCCTTGAGTTTGAAGGTGACGCCGGACGGTTTCTCGTTGCGGCTCAAGAGCGCTTGGAGGCGATCTTCGGCGTCCACGCACATGGTGCGGAACTTGAGCATGTGGAACTCGCGTCCGTTCAAGCCCGCGCGTTTTTGCCGGAACAAAACGGGGCCGCCGTCCAGCTTCACGCACGCCGCGACGAGCAGAAACACGGGGGCGAACAGCGCGAGTGCGAGCAGGCTGCCGGCGACGTCGAGCGCGCGCTTGAGCCGCAGGGTGGCCTGCGCGACGAGCAGCCAGCGGCGGCGCTGCCAGTTCACGCGGGTCCGGAGGCGGGCACGGCCCCACGGCGATTGCGCGGCCAGCAGGCGGTGGACGGAGTGGGCGGTCAATTGTTCCTCGTTCATGGATGCGGGGAGCGGAGGTTGCGGAAATTCGGTTCGTCGGCTGGCGGCGCGCGATCAGTTTTGCGCGGCGGCTTTTTCCCGGATGACGCGGTCAAAAATCGATTCGAGGCTGCTGATGTAGCGGTCGAAGTCGTAGCGCCCGGTCGCGATGCGGAGTCCTTCCTGGCCCATCTCGCGGGCGAGGCGTTTGTCGGTCAGGAGTTGCTTCAGGCGGGCCGCGTATGCGGGGCGATCCATCCAGGGGACGAGGAAGCCGTTGCGGCCGTCGGCGAGCCAGTCGGAGATGCCGCCGGCGTCGAAGGCCACCACGGGCAGGGCGTAGCGCATGACTTCAAGCCCGATGGTGGCGATGGGTTCGGGCCAGACGGAACTGACCGCGACCACGGACGCTTCGCGGTAGTAGCGCTTGAGTTCGTCCTGCGGCACGAAGCCTTTGAAAGAGACGCGGTCCGCAAGGCCGAGCCGGCGGCTGAGCGCTTCGCAGTGCCGGCGGTGATTGCCGTCCCCGAGGATGATGCACTCGAAGGGGGCATCGAGCAGCGCGAGGGATTCCAAGAGCACATCGACGCCTTTGCCGCGGATGATCTGGCCGGCGTAGAGGATGAGATTCCGGTCGCTGAAAGTGCTGCGCAAACCGGGGTCGCCCGGGCGCGGGACCGGGGCCTGGATTTCGATGCGCCGGGGATCAAAGCCGTTGCGGAGAAGCTCGTCGCGCATGTAGGGCGTGACGACCACCATGCGGTCGAACCGGCGGTTGAGCGCGATCTCGCGCTGCTTGCCGGAGTAGCTCACCCACTTGAGCGGCAGCGGGCCGTCGTGGTTCCGCGCCACGCAGGCAAGACACGAGACGACGCAGTGCGGGCCGGCCGGCCGGGTGCAGATTTCGCGGCTGAAGTAGTCATACTTGTAGCTGCGCATGCAGTAGATGTCGTGGTCATGCACCATCCGCACCAGGGGCACCCCGGTGGCGACCAGCGCGTCGATGACCTCGAGGTCCGCCATCTTGTGGACGTAGATGACGTCGGGTTGGAATCGTTGCACGGCCTCCTGTGCAATCGTTGCATTGCAATCGCGTTGCAGTGCAAACCGCCGGGAGAATGTGGCGTTCCAGGCGGCCTCGTTTTTCCCGGTGGACGGGCCGTGCAGGATGCCGAGCGTGTGGCCGCGGGCGGCCAGTTCTGTCGCGGTGATGTGCGCGTTGGCCTCCGCGCCGGCCAGCGCCCCGAATCGTTCGTGAACGTAAAGTATCTCCATAACATTGGGCCGCTCCGTGGCGGCTGTGATGGAGTATGCAATCGGCGTGCCAGCGGCGGCGCGGGAGGGTTGCCCGAAAGAATCCGTTGCGTCGCCCGCTGACGTCTTCGCGCCGGGTTAACGCAGCGTGGGGTCCGGCGGGCAAACGCCATCGCGCGAATGGCGTGTCAGCGACGGGCGGCGGATTTCACGGGCGATTGGACGTGAGCCAGTCGGACAGGGCGGCGGTGGATTTTTCGGCGGAGAGGGCCAGCGCTTCGAGGTGGGGCGGAACGGCTGCGGCGAGGTCGCTCTGGCCGGCGGCCAGTTCGAGACCCAGCAGACATTCTGAGAATCCATCGAGGCCGAGGGAACGGCTGATGCCTTGAAGTGAATGGGCGTGGCGCGCGAGATCCTGGCCGCGTCCGGCGACGAAGGCGGCACGGATTTCCGCGAGGGCGGCGGGAAGGTCGCGGAGGAAATCACCGATGATCATGTGGCCCGATTCCGCGCCGAGTTCCGCGCAGAGCTGGGCGGGACGCTGCGGGTCGAAGTCGCACGGGGGGCGCGGTGGCGTGGTGGGTGGCAGGCCGGGGGCCTGGGAGAGCGCGTGGTGCAGTCCCTGGGCGGTAAGCGGCTTGGCGAGAAAATCGTCCATGCCCGCGGCGCGGCAACGCTGCGGCATGTCCGGAGCGGGATTGGCCGTGGCGGCCAGGATGCGGAGGCGCTGCGGGGCGGGGATGCCGAGGGCGGCTTCGCGCTGGCGGATTTGCCGGGTCGTTTCGAAGCCGTCCATCGCGGGCATTTCGCAGTCGGTCACCAGGGCGTCGAATTTTCCCGGTGCCCAGGCGGCGACGGCTTGGGCCCCGTCGGCGACGGCGGTGACGTGGTGTCCGAGGCTTTCGAGGAGGACTTTGGTCAGCCGGCGGTTCGCATCGTCGTCTTCGGCGGCGAGGATGCGCAGTGTGCGGCCCGGAGGAGCGGGTGCGGGCCGGTCGGCTGCGGGCGGGGCTGTGGGCGCGAGAGGGGAGGGCGGGGCATTCGCGGGAGGCGGGGCTGGAGTGGATGGCGCGGAGTCGAGTTCGAACCAGAAGGTTGCGCCCCGGCCGGGTTCGCTGCTGACCCCGATGCGGCCGCCGTGCGCTTCGACGGCGAGTTTGCAAAACGTGAGGCCAAGCCCGCTGCCCATTCCCTGCTTCGGGCCGGTGACCTGGCCGAATTTCGAGAAAATCTTTTCCTGATTTTCGGGCGCGATGCCCGGGCCGGCATCGATCACCTCGACGCGGACGCGGTCGGCGCGATGGTCGAGGATGATGCGGATGTCGGTTTTCGGGGGTGCGAACTTGAGGGCGTTGCCGAGGAGATTGGAGATGACGCGGCGGATCAATTCGCGATCGCAGCGGGCGGTGACAGGTCCGGAGGCGAGCACGAGGATCCGGCGGTCGGCCACCAGCGGTCCCAGCGGGTCGAGGCCGGCGGCGGCGACCGCGCGCAGGTCGCACGATTCGGGGTGGAGGGGCATGGCGCCCGACTCGAGGCGGCTGACGTCGAGCATGGTGGTGACCATGTCGGCGAGCCGGCTGGCAGAAGACGTGACGGTGTCGAGAGCGGATTTTTCCGGAGGCGAAAGCCGGGGGCCGACGCCGGTGCGGAGGAGGTTGAGGAAACCGATCATGGCGGAGAGCGGCGCGCGCATGTCGTGCACGATCATGTGCGTGAGGTTGTCGCGGAGTTCCTCGAGTTGCTGGAGGCGCTGGTAGCTGGCCTGGAGTTCGAGATAGAGGCGCCGGGAGCGGACGGCGTTGCGGACGCGCAGGAGCACCTCCGGGAGATCCACGGGCTTGGTGAGGTAATCGTCCGCTCCCGCGGCGATGGCCTCGAGCCGGGGTTCGCGTTCGTGCAATGCGGTTATGACGACGATCGGAATGGCGGCGGTGGCGGGAGCGGCCTTGAGCTGGCGACAGGCGCTGAGGCCGTCCATCACGGGCATCATGATGTCCAGCAGGATGACGTCGGGGGCGTGGGCTGCGACCTGCTTGATGGCCTCGGCGCCATTCTCGGCCTCGACCACTTCGTAGCCGTGATCGGCGAGGGCGTCGCGGAGGATGTCGCGATTGAAGGGCTCGTCATCGACGACCAAGATACGTCCGGCGGAGGTGGGAGGAGAATCCGGAGGCGATTTCATTGTGGCGGGGGACCGGGGTGGAGGAGTCGCGCCACGAGTTCGCGGAGCGCGCGGATGTCGATGGGCTTGGTGAGCTGGGCGTCGCAGCCGGCGTCGCGGATGCGTTCGGCGTCGCTGCGCATGGCGTGAGCGGTGACCGCGATGACGGGGATGTGGCGCGTGGCGGGGTTTTCCTTGAGCCGACGGGTGGCGGTCAGGCCGTCCATGTCCGGCAGGGAGATGTCCATCAACACGATCGCGGGCTGTTCCTGTTCGACCATCCGGATGCCGGTCGCGGCGGTGTTGGCGGCGAGGACATCGTAGCCGACCGATTCGAGGCAATCGATGACGAGCTCCCGATTCAGGGGATGATCCTCGATAAGGACGATTTTGGGTCGGTTCATCGGAGAGAGGCGAGCAGGTTTTGGAGGATGGGCACCACGGAGTGAACGTCGGGCTTGGTGACGAGCGCGTGGGCGTGGCGCTTGATGGCGATGAGGTCCGGGCCTTCCGGGTCGAGGCCGGTGACGATGATGACGGGGATGCCGCGGGACTCGGGATAGACTTGGAGCTGTTCGAGCACGGCGGCGCCCGTGAGGTCGGGCAAGCGCAGGTCGAGCGTGATGGCGGCGGGCAGATAGCGGCGGGCCATTTCCAAACATTGCGCGCCGCTGAAAGCCTGGAGGCTGTCGAAGCCGGCCTGCTCGACGAGGCTGGCGAGGCATTTGACCATCGCCGGGTCGTCGTCGGCGATCAGCACGACCGGGCGGGATTTGGCCGGGGCGGGGCCGGGGGCCGCGCCGTCGGCGGGCGGCTGCGGGATGGTGAAACGGAAGGTGCATCCGTGTCCGGGGACGCCGTCGCTTTCGAGCGTGAGCCGGCCGTCGTGCAGGTGGACAAGCTGCTGCACCAGCGCGAGGCCAAGGCCAGTGCCCTGCTGGGTCTTGGTGTAGGAAGAGTCCGCCTGCTCGAAGGGTTGGAAAACGCGCGCCTGATCTTCGGGGCGGATGCCGATGCCATTGTCGGTCACAGTGAATTCGAAGGCTGGACGAGCCGCGGGGTCGGCCTCTGCTTTCCGGAACGCGGCGGTGACGGTGACCTCGCCGCCCTCGGGGGTGAACTTGATGGCATTGCTGAGCAGGTTGTAGAGGATCTGCTTGAGTTTTCGCTCGTCGGCGTGAATGGGGGGCAGTTCGGGATCGACGCGGACGCCGATGAGGATCTGTTTGTTCTTGGCAAGCGAGGAGAGGATGGACTGCAGGTTGCGCAGCGCGGCGGCGACGATAAAGGGGGCGCGCTCGACCCGCATGTGGCCGGCTTCCACCTTGGCGAGGTCGAGGATGTCGTTGATCAATTCCAGCAGGTGACGGCCGCTGGAGTGGATGTTCTCGACGTAACGGGCCTGGCGGGCGTTGAGCTCGCCGGCGGCGGCCTCGTCGAGCAACTGCGAGAAGCCGATGATCGCGTTGAGCGGCGTGCGCAGCTCGTGGCTCATGTTGGCGAGGAACTGGCTTTTGGCGCGGTTGGCGGCCTCGGCGGCGTCCTTGGCGCGGAGCAGTTCGTCGGCGGCCCGTTTGCTTTCAGTGATGTCGAAGGCGACACCGAGATAACCGGTGACGGTGTTGGCTTCGTCGAACAGTGCGGTGACGGACAAGAGGACCGGGAAGCGGCTGCCGTCCTTGCGGATGTAGGTCCATTCGCGCTCGTCGGGCTTGCCCATGGCCACCTTGGCCACAAACGTCTCGAATCCGGCCGCGACCGGCCGGCCGAGTTCCCGCGACAACTCGGCCGCGCGCGCGGCGACTTCGTCGCGATCGTGAATGATGGCGGGCGTGACCCGGCCCACCATTTCCTCCGGCGCGTAGCCGAGCATCCGGCCGGCGGCGGAGTTGAACGTCTGGATGATGCCGTCGGGCGCGGTGGAGATGATCGAGTAATTGGCGCCGTCGAGGATGGCGCGCTGGAGCGTGTTGGTTTCGCGCAGCGCCTCCTCGGCCGCGCGGCGGACGATGAACTGTCCGATCTGGCTGCCAACGGCGGCGAAGGTCTGGAGCAGGGCTTCGTCCGGTTCTTCGATTCTGCGGCTGAAGAATTCCACGACGCCCCAGGGCTCGCCGCGCACCATCACGGGAAACGCGAAGGCGCCGTGAAGGTCTTCGACCACGGCGGCGAAGATGCGGGGAAAATTTTCGTCGCGCGTCACGTCCGGAATCCAGGCCGGCTGGCGGGTCGCCCACACGCGGCCGGGGAGTCCTTGATGCGGCGCGAAGGTCATGGCGCGGCTGGTGGAGATGAATTTTTCGCAGGGCATCGCCGGCGAATGCCAGCCCCCGAAGTAGCGCAGGCAAAGCCCGTCCGCGCGCCACATCTGGCCGATCTGCCAGCCGAGATGCTTGCAGACCGACTCGATGACGTCGGGGACGGCGGCGGTCAGGTGGCCGGCCTCGGCCAGCGCGCGCGAGACCTCGAACTGGATGGCCAGGCGTTGTTGCGCGGCACGTTCGGCGGTGACGTCCCGCATGATGGCCATGAAATTGGTGATGCGGTCGTGAACGTCGCGGATGGGCTGCACCTCGATGCTCACCCAATAACCGTGGCCGCCCTTGGCGTAGTTCAGGATTTCTTCCCGGAAACTTTCGCCCCGGCGCAACGACTGGCTGATGCGCCGCACCGTCCCGGGATCGGTGCCCGGCCCCTGGAGGACGGAGCCGGGCTTGCGGCCCAGCAAATCCTCGACCGCGTAGCCGCTCATGCGCGTGAAGCCCTCGTTGCCCCAGACGGTGAGGCCGTGCTCGTCGGTCAGGAGCACGGCGTTGTCCGTGCGGGCGGCGATGAGGGCGAGCTTGCGCGCCTCGGCTTCCTGGAGACGGAGCCGTTCGTTGGCGATCCGCAATTCGGCGCGCTGGGCCGTGAGTTTGGCCGCCAGCCGCTTGGCATCGGCGAGGGCCTGCTTGCTGGCCTGGAAGACCTGCAGCATGTCCACCACGGGGTCGTGGATCGCAAAGTCGTCGAAATGCAGCCGGTGGTCGGCGATCTCGGTGGCGTCGGTAAACCACGGGGAGCCGAGGAAAATGAGGACGTCCTGGTCGGGCTGCAGGACGAACTCCCCGCGCAGCTTCAGCCCCGACGCGCGATGCTGGAGGAGAAAGAAGCGCAGCCGGTTTTCCAGCACCCAGTCAAACGTGATCGTCCCCGCGGGCTGGAGGCTTCGGAAGGACTGCGCGAGGGTGCCGCCCGGGCGCACGTCGGCGCAGATGCGCCCGAGGGTCGCGCCGATCTGGACAAAGGCGAGCGACCGATCCATCGCCATGTGGAAGGGAAACGCCGCGGCGAACTGCGCCGGCGGCAGGCCGATCTGCGGCAACGCGGCTGGGCGGTCCGGGGTCATGCGGCCGGAGCATTCGTCCACGTCACGTCGAAGATGTCGTGGTCGGCACCGGCTCCTTTTGGCACGGCGAGGCGCACCGAGACGGGGGTCTTAAACATCCGGCCCAGGCCTTTCATCAACCCGACGACGAAGGGCGTCAGGGCGGGCCGGTGGGTGAAGTAATGGAGCCGGAGCGACGAGGCGGTCACGTCGGTGCATTGAAAACGCGGCGGCTGCAGCTTGGGAAAGATCATCGCCACGCGCGAGTGGAAGTTGGGCAGGTTGGCGAGAAACTCGGGCAGCGATTTGCCGGCGGCCTGCATCAATCCGCCGTAGCCTTCCTGCGCGGTGTGCAGCACCCAGTGTTCGCCGAAGGACTCGAGGATGGCGTCGGCGGGGAGCTTGAGAATTTTGCTGGCGGCGCCGACGAGCTGGTAGGTGATCTCGTCCGGGTAGCCTTCGTTGCTCATGAAGACATCCACGTCCACGCCGGCTTCGGCCTTGATCTGTTCCCACACGGCTTCGCCATGATTGGCGCAAACCATGTCTTCGATTGCTTTGTTCACCATTCCATACATAGGGGTATCCGGGTTGAGGTTGGTTGACCGTGACGGCAAAGGTTTATGCCACAGCTTGAGTTGATTGGAAACGGATCAGTTGGAGCCTGCGGGCGCGCCGAAGCCAAAGGGCCTGCCCCAGTCGGGCTTGGAATCCCGGCGGCCCAGGGTCCATTCGTACACGTCCACCATCCGCCGCGCCTGGGCGTCCCACGTAAAATTGTTCAAGGCGTGATGCTGCGCCCGGCAGCCCATTGAGGCAAGATCGCCGGGGCACGCGGCAACTCGCTCGAGGTGTCCGGCCAGTCCCCGGATGATGTCCGCGCGGGTGCCCATCGGCACGGTGAAACCGGTGCCCGGCGGGATGAGTTCGGCCGGGCCGCCGTAGTCGAGCACCAGCGGCACCAGACCCAGCGCCATGGCCTCGAGGACCGCTCCGCCGCCAAACTCGCGCACACTCGGAAAACCGAAGATGTGCGCCCGCCCCAGGCGCTCCGCCAGCCGCGCGTGCTCGATCCAGCCCGGAAAATCAACGCCGTCGCTGATGCCGAGGCGATCGGCCTGTCCGCGCAACGACGGCAGCTCCGGGCCGTCACCGATGATGTCGAGCCGCAGACGTCCGGCGCGGATCAGCGGCGCGGCGGCCTCGAGGAGCATGTCCACTCCCTTGAGCGGCACGAGGCGGCCGACAAAGGCGACGCGCAACGGCGCGCAGAAGGGTGCGCGTTCGCGACGCGGGAAACGTTCGGGAGCGAGCGCATTTTCCGGGAGGAAAATGCACTTGTCGCGGTAGCGCGCGGGCATTTCGTCCCAGGCGAAACGCGCCCCGACGAGCACGGCGGCGGCGTTGCGGCGCGTTGCGTGAAAGCCGGGCAGCAGGCGGTGACACGCCCGCAACGGGCTGAGCCATTCGCGCTCGGCGCGGCGGAGGTGGGCGAACTCGGCGGGCCACGGCACGCCACCGTTCAACGGCCCGAGGACGAACGGCACGCCGGCCCGCGCACAGCGGCCGGCGAGCAGGCTCGGGGTGGCGGGCGAATTAGGCGCGACACGGTGGACCACGTCGTAGTCGCCCCGCGGGATCGCCGGGCCGAAGTGCCGCCACACGCGGCGCTCGAACGCGGGATAGGCAAGCGTCGCCAGCGCGGACGCCGTGGTCCAGCCGAGCGCCGTGCCTCCGCGCAGGAATTTGCCGATCCGCCACGCGGCGTGTTCCCAACGATGATTGTCGATCGGGGTGAATTGCATGCCGTCCGTGCCAGCGGCGGCGATGTCGCGCTGATTGCGCGCTTCGGCCACGAGATGCACGTCCGCCACCTTCGCCAGCGCCCGGCTCAGGCTCCAGCCGATCAACGCCACGCTCGTCAGAGTCGGGTTGGCGGACTCCGCGACGAGCAGCACGCGCGGCCGCCGCGCGCGGCTGGGCGCGGGCGTGAGATGATCGCGTGGCCGAGTGGTCATGATGCCGATGGGTTCAACCCGAACTCCGAATCGGGAAACGTGCGAGCCCCGGCAACGCCGCCCGGAGCGCGGCGTTTGGAGCTTGAGTGGAAAACGAGCGGAGCATCCAACCCGGGTGCGGCGCGGTGAGGACACCGCGCCCTACCAAGCGCCTCGTCCCGGCGCGCGTCCGTCGGACGGGGAAAGTGGTAGGGCGCGGTGTCCTCACCGCGCCGGTGGCAGGTCCGCACGGCACGGCAGCACCGGTTTTTGGCGAGGGGTTTTATTTTTCGCACAGGTTCTTCACGCCGCAGAAGGCCGCGAATGCAACTGCGTGCTCGGAGGTTTCTTTCAAGGCCCACGCTTCTGCGGCCTGAAGGCCGCGCGCCTGGCGACACCGCAAAATCGGTTTTGGCGTGCGGTTTCAAGCGATTGCGGGCCGCGCGCCGAACGGCAACGCCGGCGCTGTGGTTGGGATCCGCGCGGAACGCGACCGGCGCGACATTTCGATGCGGGCCATGAACCCGGCGAAGATCAGCCAGGCGCACAGGTTCTTGGTCTGAGTGAGGACGCGTTCGACCGTTCCATGCATGTAGGTCAGCGCGAGCGCCACGAGCACGCCGCCGATGAAATATCCGAGCGTCGTGTTCCAGTGCCGGACCAGCCCGCGCGCCGCCCACCAGAGCGTGATGGCCAGGAAGGCAAGGTAACTGACCAGCCCCGGATAGCCGGTCTCGGACAGCAGCAGCCAGTAGAGGCTTTCGGTCAGCGGCGCGGCCTCGTAGTTCTCGTCGATGATGCGGAAGCCGCGCTCCGCGTCCCAGTCCATCATGAGGCTGACGTAGCGCTCGTGAGGCAGGCTGTTGACGATGCCGAAGTTGTTCCAGCCGATCCCCACGGACGAGTCGCGCAGCATGGCCGCGGATTGCTGGTTGAGCACCGCGCGCAGATCGCGCTCGTTCTCGCGCTGACGGTCTTCCTGGACGCGCGCCATGAGGGAGTCGAGGGCCAGCAATCCGGCGAGCAGTGCGGCGGTGGCGCCGAGTCCGGTGATGGCGAACTTTCTCACCGTCACGCCCCGCAGATGGGCGAGCACCGTTACCAGCGCGGAGCCGCAGACAAACGCGGCCAGCCCGGCGCGCGACACCGAAAGCAGGATTGCCACGGCCGTCGCCGCGGTGGCCGTCAGGAAAAGCAGCGTGTCGTTCCGGCTGGTGCCCGGCGCGAGCGCGACCGCCAGCAGCGGCAGTGCGCAAAGATAGGCCCACATCGTCATCGGATTCTGGTGTTCGAACCAGCCATGCACCTGCCAGCGGCCGTCGAGGTAGCGCATCTTCACGCACACCAGCGCCTGCAGGATGAGCGAGCCGGCCAGCGTGCGCAGCACCCAGCGCAGGTCGGTTTCGTCGCGGAAGGCATGGCACGCGCCGGCGAAGACCAGCGCGGCCGAGCTGAATTTCCACAGGGCCATCAGGCCGAACACCGGGTTCGGTGCGGCGGCGAGCGACAGGCAGCTCACGCCGCAGTAAAGCAGGTACAACCACAGCCCCGGCGGCATCCGGCGAAAGTCCGGCGGGCGGTTGACGAACGAGCAGACCGTGAGCGCGATGCCGAGCGCGACCAGCAGCGAGAACTCGAAGCCCTTGGTGTGGCCGCGATAAAGTTCCACCGAGTCGAGCATCAGCGTGAGCTTGCCGGGAAACCACGAGGTCATGAAGACCAGCAGGCAGAGCGCGGCGCGTTCGGCCGCGCGGCGCTTCGCCAGCGCCCAGCCCAGCAGCGGCGCCAGCAGGCCGTAGCCCGTCACCACCACGAGCAGTTTGAGGATTTCCTTCACGCGGCGCTCCGTTCAGTCGAGCTTGCCCGCCTTGCGCCAGCGCCAGAGCGTCGAGCTGTTGATGCCGAGCTGGCCCGCAACCCAGCTGAAATTGTCGCCGCTCTCCGCGAGCAGTTTTTTGGCGAGGGCAAACTTCTGTTTGCTGTTTGGGATGGCCGTCCCGAATGCGACGGCGGCTGCCGGGAGGACCGGGGCCGCGGCGGCGACGGGAACGACCGGCGTCTCGCGCGGCTCGGGCGCGAACAGGGGCGGCGGTGCAACCGGCGCGACCGGCGCGACCGGTGCAGCGGGCACGGCGGGCGGGGCTGGCGTCGCCACCGCCTGGACGGGCCGCGGCAGGCGGCTTTCCGGCATGTCCCACCAGGGCGCGCGCAGAATCGGGCCGTCGAAGAGCAGCGTCAGGCGGTCGATCGCGCTCTTCAACTCGCGGACATTGCCCGGCCAGGAATACTGCTCGAAACGACGGATCAGCTCCGGGTCGAGCGTCTCGAAATTTTTTCCAAACCGCTCGTTCGAGCGCCGCAGGAAAACGATGGCCAGTTCGGCGATGTCCTCGGGACGCGTGCGCAGCGGCGGGACCTGGAGCGTGATTTCCGCCAGCCGGTAAAAGAGGTCGGGGCGGAAGCGGTTCTCGGCAATCTCGAGGTCGAGGTTGCGGTTGGTGGCGGAGATGACCCGGACCTTGACGCGGTATTCCGAGTCGCCGCCCACGCGCCGGGCTTTGCGCGTCTCGAGGAAACGGAGCAGCTTTGGCTGCACGCCGATTTCCATTTCACCGACTTCATCCAGAAACAACGTGCCGCCGTTGGCCTGCTCGACCAGGCCGGGACGCGACTTGAGCGCGCCGGTGAACGCGCCCTTCTCGACGCCGAAGAGTTCGGCCTCGAGCAAATCCTTGGGAATCGCCGCGCAATTCAGTGCAATGAACGGGCCGTCCTTGCCCGCCTTGTGCAATGCGGCTGCAACGCGCTCCTTGCCCACCCCGGACTCGCCGTGGATGAGGACGCACACGTCGGTCGGCCCGAGCCGGTCGATGGTCTGTTGCAGGCGCTGGATCGCGTCCGAGCGCCCGATGAGGACATCCTCCGCGCTCAACGGCCGCCCGCCGTAGAGCTGCAGCCAGAGCCGCTGGTTTTCGGCGACGGCCATCATGGCCTGCCTCCAGCGGGTGTCGGAATCGTGAGTCGATAGCACATCATAAGCCCCGTCACGCATGCTCCGTGCCACGTCGTGGGTGGTGGGGGTGTCGAGCCAGACGAGGTACGGCCGGTTGGCCCGCGCAAACTGCACGCGCAGCCGCGGCCACGAGTCCGCGTCCATGGATTGCAAGGGCACCAGATAGACCACGTCCTTGGTGGCCGGGGACAATTCGGTGACGTGGCCGTCTGCAAAAGTGCGAAATGCCAGGCCGAGTTGTTTGATGCGGGGGGCGAGAAGGTGCTCGAAGCCGGCTGGGTGAAGGATGTTGATCATGCGATTGCAATGCAGTTTCCCTGCAACATCGGCGGATTGCAATGAAGGGTTGACCCGTGCGGCACACCGGGAGCGGCCCCCAAGCCCGGATTGACGCGGAAAACTCCCGGGGTCGGGTGCGGTCGCGGGGTGGCATGAACCCTGCGACGCTGCGCCGCCGAGATGAAAAACGTCGCATTGCAAAGAATCCCGCGCCGCGGAAGTGCCCGCAGGAATCGCGCTGGGTCGCCCGGGAAAGCGCCCGGGGGCTGGGCGGTTCTGCTGTTCCTCTGGCTCGGGGTTTCCGTCCTGCCGCCGATGGTGCGGGCGCAGGTGCCGGTGATGCTGACGGACAAGATTTACCAGGGATCGGGAGTCATCGACGTGTTGAAGGACATCTCGCCCGGCGCATTCCAGCAGTATGTGGGGCCGAACGGAACGCTGTCGCTGGGAGTGGACCTGAATGAAAACGCCTCGGGAAATGAAACCTCCGATTCGATCGGCGTGGCGATCAAGCAGCTCGAACTGCAGGTCACCACGACGGCCGGGAGCTACAATTTCCGCGATTTCTTCACGAGCACGAGCGCCCTGATCCGCGAGTCGGGAAGCACCGAGGCCCGGACGTTTCACACGCTTTTCGGCAAGGGTGGCAGCAGCGCGCTGACGGGCAGCACCTCCGGGTTCAACCTGGGGCAGCTCGATGATGTGATCCAGATCCGGGACGTGGCGTTTCAGGGGACGCTGTTGTCGGCCAGGGTCAACGTGCAACTGCTCGAAACGGCCGCCACGCGCACGCAGGGCAACGAAACCTTTTTTGATTTCTCCGGCGGATTCGAGGACTTCGCCCTCCTCGGGGCCGGGGACGCGGCGGTGCTTGAGGCCGCCAACTTCGGCGTCGCCGCGTCGCCGGAGGGAATCGCGTTCAACTCGGCAGACACAACTCCGGGCGCTCCCACGCCGCCACTCTGGCTGCTGGGCGTGCTCGGCGTCATCCTGGCCCGCCGTGGCCGCCAATGATCATGACCATGCATCGACACCAACGAATCGCGCTGCTCGCCGCCATCCTGGCGCTGCTGGGAACGGGGGCGTTCTTCTGGCGCGCGACGACGACGAAGCCTGCGCCGCGGCGCGCTTCAGTTTTCGCAGGGCGAAACGTGCTCGCTGGCGAGACCGGCGAACCTCTCGCCTCGCGCCTGGCCCGGATGGACTGGCCGGACATCGCACCCACCGCCGAGGCGGCGGCGGCGACGCCGGAATTGTTCGAGGCGCTGCAATGCGAGGCCTCGGTCGCCGAGCATGTGCCCGCGAGATACCTGCTTGCGATGTTGCGGGTGGAGAGCGGCGAACCTGCGGCGGCACTGGAAATCTTCCGGGCGCTGCCGACCGCGCAAATTCCGGCGGAGTTTCAATATGCGCCGTTCCGGTTGCACGAGGAACTGGCGTCCACGGAAGCCAATCCCTACCGGCCGGCGTTGCTCGAAGCGATCGCGGCGCGGCACCTGCCTCCATTGCTCGAAGCCCGCGTCCGTGCGCATGAGGGCGAGTTCGCCGCCGCGCTCGAGGCTTACCTCGGTTCTGATCCCGCCCAGTGGACCCGGCACGATGTGCGGTTGTTTGAAGCCATGCAGTTCAACAGCGGCGTGGCGAATGAAGCGCAGCGGGTCATCGCCGCTGCGCTGCGTGCGGGACGGATGCCGGCGACGGTTCGGAACGAAATGACCGATCTGTTGCGCCAGGCTCAGGGCACCCGTGCCGCAACGGGCTTGACCGCGCGGCTGGCCGGGTTTTTGGCGGGAAACGGCGCGGCGAAGGCGGCGGCGACGCAGGCTGTGACCGCGCAACTGGCGGTGCGCAAAGCGTTCTCCCAAAAACAATATGCGAGCCTGCTCGGCCAATTTCGGGAACACGCGCCCATGGCGCTCACGGACGAAACCCTGCTGATTCTGTTCCTCTCCGCGGCGCGGACGGCCGATGTGCCATCCACGGACCGCTGGGCGCAGGAACTCAAACGCCGCAACCCCTCACCCCACGTCGCGCAATGGGTATCCCACATTCGATCGCAAGTCCGCTGATGCGCGTCGCGCCCGCGCTCGGCGCGGTGTTTGTGCTGCTGCACGCGGCCGGCCGCGGAGACTGGGGATCGGGCATTGTCCGCCCGCTGGTGGTCTGGCTGCTCGAGGCGGCGGGCTTCGCCGCGGCGAACAATGTTGACGGGCTTCAGGTGGGCACGCTCCAGGTGCCGTGGTCGCCGGACTGTGCGGGCCTGAACATTTTGGCGACACTGTGGGCGCTGACACTGTGGAGCCGGCGCAACGAGCCGTGGTCGGCGCAGCTGTGGCTCCGGCTGGCGCTGGCGGTGCCGGTCTCGCTGGCGGCGAATGTTGCGAGGATTCTCACGTTGATCGCCTGCCGCCACGTTTTGTTCCCCGCGGTCGAAAGCCCGCAGCTTCACAACTTTGTCGGGTTCGTCTGGCTGCTGCCGGTCCTCGGCTGGTTCATGCCGGCGGACGGGCGTCCCCGCGCGCTCCGTCTGTTTGAGGCGGCTTATTTATCCGCAGTACTGTCGCTGCTGGCGCCGCTGGTCGGCGGGCCGGGCGGGAGCGTGGTGGCCCTGGCGACGCTGCTGCTGATGTTGCAGATGAGACTTCGATGGGAGGTGGCGGCAGACGGTCAGGCCGGCGTCCTCGCGTGGGCTGGGGCCGGGGTGGCAATCGGGTTCAGCGCGATGGAATCGCTCTGGCTTCCGTGGCTCTTGTCCGCGCCGTTTTTCGCGTCGGCGCGCAACCTTCGCGTCTGGGATGGATGGATGTTGCTGGCCGGCACGATCCCGCTGTTGGCGATGCAACCCGCAGGCTCCGCGCTCGTCGTGCTGGCGTCGCTTTGCCGGGCGTGGCGAATCCGGCACGGCGACGCTACCGAGTTCGGCGCCGCGCTGGCACCGGCACACGACGGGCCGGGCATTCCGGCGCGGGGACTTGCCGCGGCGGGCGCGCTGTTGATCCTGCCGTTTGCGGGTTCGGCGATTGCGCTTCTGCCCGGCGAGCGGATCAGCCCGCCGGCGGTGGCGATGAGCCGCGCGCTCGGTGGAAACAGTTACGCGCTGCGCCTGCCCGGTCAGGCGCCCGATCTCGACGTGATCTGGCACGGGCCGCAGGGCGGCGGGAGACATCACGCGCTGAACGTGTGCCTGCGTTTTCGGGGGATCGAAACGCGGGCCGTGGCGGGACATCCGGAGTTGCTCACCGATGGCCGGCGGTGGCTGCGGGAATATTTTTTACACCGCGAGAACTGGCTCGGGAGCTACGGCGAGTATCTCGCTGCCACCCTGCCGCCGTGGTCGCCCGCCGGGGCGCATGTGATCGTGACGTCGCCGGTGGAAAGCATGAGCGCCGCGGCATTTTCCATGGGCAGCGACCGGTTGATCGCGCGACTGGGTTGCACGCCGGAGCACTTCGGAACGCAGGTGGCTTTGGGAGATTTCTCCCGGCAGCGCATCGCGACGGAGACGAGCCGATGAGCAACCCCGCTGTAATCCCGGCCCGTCCCGGGCACCGCGCGCGTCTGGCCGTGATCATCCGCTTCAAAAACTCGGCGGCCACGCTGCCGGACGTGCTGGCGGCCTTGCGTTGTCAAACGGTGCAACCGGATCTCATCGTCGCCGTGGACAGCGGAAGCTCCGATGGCTCGGCGGACCTTCTGCGCAGCGTCGGGGCGACGATCCTGAACTGGACCGAACCTTACCATCACTCTCGGGTCTTGAACCACGCCATCTCGCGGTGCCCGGCGGAACTGATCCTGGTCTTGAGTTCGCACACCGTGCTGGAATCGGCAGACGCCATCGAACAACTCACGGCCGCCATGACCGACCCGCGGACCGTGTGCGCCAGCGGCAAATGGGACGACGACCGGTTTTACACGGACGCGATCGACTGGTCTGAACTCCACGCCAAAGGGCTGAAGTTTGGCTCCATTTATTCCAACAGCATGGGGATGATCCGCCGTTCGCGCTGGGAAGAACTCCGCTTCGACGAGGCGGTGCCGACCATGGAAGACGCCGCGTGGGCCGTGGAGCAGGTCAAACGCGGCGGTGTCTGCCGGCGCGTGAGCTTCAAGTTTCGATACCAACGATCTGGCAGGCGTCGCGATTACATTTTTGCATTGATTACCTTTCAACTGGCCGCACGCCATGGACTTTCGGTGACCTGGCTGGGGCTGGGTGCGACGCTTCGGCAGTTGGGTGGCTCCGTGTTTGACAGGCTGGTGGGGCGTGCGCTGAACGAGCCTGCTGCTCCTGCCGGATGCCTGTGGCGTTGGTTGGTGGCGTGGGCCGTCTGGCGCGTCGTGCGCCCGACCGATGAGTGCTGATTGTGGGAAGGTGCCGTTACACTTTTCTTGGGCGTGGTGGAACGAGACGACGTTGGCGGTCGTCCGGGTCCAATGGAACCGCTCCGCTACCGTTCACCCCGATGCCCGAAGACTCTCTCGACGTCGCCAACCGGGGGATTCGGGTTTTGCGCCGGTCACGGGTGCCGCGGGTGGGCGGGGGAGTGGGCGAGAAAGGGGGTGTGTTGGGGTGAAAAACTGCTGAATAGGGGGTACATTGGAAGGGTCGAAGCTGGAGCCATTTGACGTTCCTGAAATTATGCTAACAATTCCTGGAAGCAGTTCCCGTT
>CAZUUP010000005.1:27892-30984 GCA_964623105.1 uncultured Akkermansia sp. | reverse complement strand
CCCCCCGCCACTTTTGCTTGGCCAACAGCGGAACTGAACCCTATTGAAGGGCGTGTGACACAGCCATCCAGCCCCGCCTTTCGCCACCGGCTCGCTGCCGCGCGCAAGGTGCTGGTGGTGGACCTCGGGTTCCTCGGCGACACAGTCCAGGCCATTCCCGTGCTGTGGACGATCAAGGAACGCTGCGCCGGCGAATTGCACGTCGTGTCCACGCCGCTGGGCTCGGAAGTTCTGCGCCTCGCCCCCTGCGTCGATCGCATCTGGACCGTGGAACTTAACCGCCAGAAAAGGACGCTGAGCGCACAACTGGAGCTGATTCGCACCCTGCGCCAGGAACGCTTCGATATTGCCGTGAGCTTCAGCGGGAACGATCGCAACGTGATTCTTGTGGGTGTGAGCGGCGCAGACTGGCGGCTGGTGCAGGAGCAGGGACGGCGGCATTTCTGGGATCGCTGGCTGGTTGACGAATGGGTCGCGATGCGTTCGCGGGACCTGCCGGTATTCGAACAGCGCCGCCAGGTGTTGGCCGCGGCAGGGGTTGAACTGGCACCGCCCCGTTTCGAACTGCGGATTGCCACACCGGAGCTCGAATGGGCGGAGCGGGTGATGCCGGCGGGGGCAATTCACTTCTCCCTGAATTCCGCCGTGCCGTTGAAAGAATGGCCGGTGGCCCACTACGCCGCGCTGATTCGGAGGCTGGCTGGGATGTTTCCCACCGTGCCGCTGGCGGTTTCCGCCATGGCCAACCCACGGGAGCAGGCGCGCGTGCAGGAGTTGCTGCAGTCGGTCGCAGGCATTTCCGTGACCGTGCTTCCCACCGGGCTGACCATCGGCCAGCTGGCCGCCGCCCTCCGCCGCTGCCGCCTGCACTTCGGCCCCGACTCGGGCGTGATGCACCTGGCCGCGGCGCTGGGTGTTCCCACCGTGTCGCTGTTCCGCGAGAAAGGCAGCTTCCGGGAATGGATACCGAGCCAACCCGGCCACGAAGCCCTGCTCGCACCCTGTGCCTGTGTGGATCATTACAACGCCCCGTGCGAACGGACGGGCGAGGCGAAGTGCCTGGCTGGGATCGGCGTCGAAACCGTCGCCGCGCGGATGATCGCCCGCCTGCGCCTCTGATGCCGCTCGCAGGGTAGTTTGGGCTCGCCAGTCTCACCGGTGGCCAGCACTTTCAGCGCATGTTC
Organism: uncultured Akkermansia sp.; assembly: GCA_964623105.1. Classification (GTDB taxonomy): domain Bacteria; phylum Verrucomicrobiota; class Verrucomicrobiia; order Limisphaerales; family BJHT01; genus BJHT01. The sequence continues at coordinate 29,800 of CAZUUP010000005.1, read as the reverse complement.
TTGTTCCTTTCCCGACTGCTGGAACTAATTCGGCCGTATCGCTTCCGGCTCGCGGCCGGGGTTTTTCTGGGTGTGCTGGCCGGGATGGTCGAACCGCTCCTGATGGTCAGCGCCAAGGTGGTGGTGGATGCCTTGTTTCCCACGGCTGAGAGCGCCGCTGCCGTCAATCTTCCCGCCTGGCTGCCGGGTTTTCTCCATCACTGGGCCGGCAGCCTGAATGAACATCTGGCCAACGCCCGGCGCGGCGAATCAATGCGTTGGGTGGTGGCACTGATCCCGATCGTGATGTTCGTGCGCGGCGTCCTCGGCTACTTCAACAACTACTTTCTCCAATGGGTCTCCATCCGCGCGGTGACCGATCTGCGCGTGAAACTGTTCACCCACCTGTTCAGCCTGCCGCTCAGCTTCTTCCACAAAACCAGCACCGGCGAATTAATGGCGCGAGTGATCAATGACGTCGCCTCCCTGCAGGGCACCTTGAGTTCGACGACCGTAACGATAATCAAGGATCCCGTGACACTGCTTAGCCTGCTGGGATTCCTGCTCTGGCAAAATCCTAGGGTGACGCTGGTACTGCTGGTGACAGTGCCGATCTGCGTCATCCCCATCGCCACCTTCAGCCGGCGGGTGCGCCGCAGCTCGGCGGCAATCAATGATGAATTTGTCGAAATCGCGAAGGTGATGCAGGAATCGTTCACCGGCGCGCGCATCGTGAAGGCTTACAACTTGGAAACGCACGTGGCCGGGCAGTTCGCATCGTCGTCACGCCGGTTTGTCAGCCATTACATGCGGCTCATCCGCTCGACCGAGACACCGGGGCCGTTGATTGAGTTCATGGGCGCGGTCGGTGTGGCCGGGTTCCTGTTGTATGCCGCGGGCAAATCCGGCGCGGTGGCAAGCCCCGGCGAGATGCTGATGATCGTGGGCAGCATCTTTTCCATGTATCGGCCCATCAAGTCGCTCACCCGCCTGCACAGCAATCTCGAACAGGCGCGCGCGGCCAGCGAACGGGTTTTTCAGTTGCTCGAAGTGCGCTCCGACATCGTCGAGCCCGCGCGGCCCAAGCCCCTGCAGGCGGCCGGAGCCGAAGTGCGTTTTGATAACGTCTCGTTCGCCTATGGGGAAAAGGCCACGATCACCAGCCTGTCTCTCACGGTACCAGCGGGGAAGCTTGTGGCGCTGGTCGGCGCCAGCGGTTCCGGGAAGACCACGCTGACGAATCTGCTACTGCGATTTTACGACCCGCAACAGGGGGCGGTTCGGATTGGTGGGACGGACATCCGCGAGGTCCATTCGCAGGACTTGCGCAATCAGATTGCCGTCGTGACCCAGGAGACGATTCTGTTCAACGAAACGATCCGCCAGAACATCGCGCTCGGACGTCCCGGAGCAACCGAGGCCGAAATTGTGGCCGCAGCGAAGCATGCCCACGCCCACGAGTTCATCCTCGAAAAGCCGCACGGCTACGACACGGTGATTGGCGAGAAGGGCGTGGCGCTCTCCGGCGGTCAGCGGCAGCGGTTGGCCATCGCCCGGGCCATTCTAAAGGACGCGCCCATTCTCGTGCTCGACGAGGCCACGAGCGCGCTGGATACGGAGTCCGAGCGCGCCGTGCAGGCCGCGCTGGACGATCTGATGCAGGGCCGCACCACCATCTGCATCGCGCACCGGTTGTCCACGATTCAGAAGGCCGATCTGATCGTGGTGATGGATCAGGGACGCATTGTGGAGACGGGAACGCACGCGGAACTGCTGGCAAAGCAGGGCATCTACCACAAGCTGCATCAATTGCAGTTCGCGGCCTGAGCCAAGCACTCCGGCGGACCGACCGGAACGCGGCGTTCGGATCCGGCGGCCAAATACGGTGACAGCCATCGACGAAGACACGCGAAGACGCTGCACTTCCCG